>CAUHLX010000168.1 GCA_959606705.1 uncultured Bacillota bacterium
GATTTTTGAAGCGGAGCTGATCCGCATTCAGGAGGAACGGCATAGACAGAAAGAAGAGTTCGCAGCATCGAGGACCTCAAAGAAGCGTGGAGCGTCCACGATGGCGGCGGCCCGGGAAAAGATAGCGAGAAAGCCGAAAGAGACGGCGGAGGCTGAGGAGCCTATCGTGATCGAGGCGGCCGAAAAGACGGACGAACCTGTGGAGGGCCGGGAGCCTTCCTTTGATCGGGAGCCTTCGTCAAAGGTGAAAAGTCTGCTGGCAGGCGCGAAGAAAAAGACCGCGGAGACGGTGGCGGCGGCCAAGCAGAAGCGGGAGGAAGCGGCTGAGGCGGTCCGGGAAAGGAAGCGCGAGGCGGAAGAGCTGGAACGAAACACTCTGGCGATGGGCGCCGAGCTGTTTGAGGCGCTGGCGGCGGATTCCCGGATTGCGGAACCCGAGGAACCCATGGTCTTGGGCGTGTGGGAAGAGAAAGAGCCTGCTGACCCGGTGCGGGAGAGCGCGGAGGCGATTCCGGAGCCGGTTGAAGTGAAGCCGGAGCCGGTGAAGGCCAAGAAAGCGGTGAAATCCAAGCCTGAGGAACAGGCCGCGGACGATCAGGTGGCGGCAATTCTGGCGGAGGCCTGGGGGCCCGAATCGGAAGCGGAGCGAGAAGCCGCAGCCGCAGGAGCCAGCTTGAAGCTGGATCAAGCGGTGGACCGGGCTCTGTCGGCCATCAGTACGGCGGGCCGGAAATGCGGGAGGGCCAGGGACTGGATTTGTTCTTCCGGCCGGGGCGTTTGGAGCAAGAGCGGTATCACCCCGAAGCTGGAACCGGTTAAAACCGCGCTGATCAAAAAAGAAGCGGGACTGGAACGCCGCGCTGCAAAGGCGGTGGATCGGATCGACAGCCATTTGGCGCGTTTGGAGGATCATCTGGACGTGCTAACAGACCGAGCCGGATCCCGGTATCGAAGATACGCTGAATACGCGGAGCGGCACAAAGCGATGATTCTGAAATGCTTTGCCGTGGGAGCGGCGGGAGCGGCGGCCGTAATGCTGGTGGTGGGACACATGACCGCCTACGAGTACCTGTACAATGGAAAGGTGCTGGGCGTAGTCAAGGATCAGGACGCTGTCTACCAGACCATCGACGTGATCGGAGATAAGCTCTGCACCGCCTATAACGCCGAAATCGAGATCGACAAGGCGGACGACATTACGTTCCGCAGAGTGATCGGAACCGATTTTGAGCTGGACGATGCGGATGACATTCTCAACAGCCTTACTTATCTGAAAGATATGAAGGTTAAGGGCTATGGCATTTACGTGGATGGCGAGAGGGTGGCTGTGCTGGACAGCAAGGATGCGGCCAACGGAATTTTAAATACGCTGACCGGCCAATATCTCTCCGCCGATTCCGGAAAAGAGTATAAAGAAGTGGGCTTCATGGAGAACGTGGAGATCAAGAAGCTGGACACCAAGCTGGGAAAACTGCAGGATCAGGATTCCGTCATGCGATACATGCTCACCGGAGCTGTGGAGAAAAAGGTGCACACGGTGGAAAAGGGTCAGACCTTCTCCGAAATCGCCAGTCTCTACGGGCTTCCCATGAGCGAGCTGATGGCCTCCAACGAGGGAGTTGATCCCGCCCGACTGAAAATCGGTCAGGAGCTGGTGCTCACTCAGGATCGGCCGGTACTCACCGTCAAGACGGTGGAAGTCGCTTCCTATAACATGCCCATTCCGTTCGGAATCGATTACGAAAACAGCAGCGCGATTTACAAAGGAGAGCAATCCGTTAAATTGCAGGGCAAGAACGGAAAACGGCAGGTGGTGGCGGAGATCGTCCGAGCCAACGGGGAAGAACAGAGCCGCACGGAGTTGAGCTCCCAGGTGCTGTCCGAACCGATCAACCAAGTGGTTCTGGTAGGGACAAAGGCCAAACCCACCTATGTGGCCAGCGGAAATTACATCTATCCGGTCCGCGGAAGGCTGTCCTCCCGCTTCGGGGGCAGATGGGGCCGGATGCACAATGGCATCGACCTGGCAGTCCCCAAGGGGACTTCGGTAGCGGCTTCCAATAGCGGGACCGTAACCTTTGCCGGCTGGAACGGCGCCTTGGGCTACTGTGTGAAGATCAATCACGGAAACGGCGTGGAGACCTGGTACGGGCACTGCAGCAAGCTGCTGGTGTCAGCGGGACAAAAAGTGCTGAAGGGGGAGGCCATCGCCAAGGCCGGCAGCACCGGAAACAGCACCGGACCCCATGTACATTTCGAAGTGCATGTCAACGGCGTAGCAAAGAATCCGCTGAACTATCTATAAGTAAAAATGCGAAATGAGGAATAGGGCACGCAGGTCCGGAGGGGAACTGTGTGCCTTATTTGTATGTTTGCTGCCGTTCCGACGCTGCTTCGCCGGGTGTGGGCAGCGCATCAGTAATCTAGCAATACTTCATAATTCAGCAGACCGCAGCCCTGAGCGCCGCGGTTTTCCTTCTCCATGGGCAGGGCTTCCCGCAGGAGAATCCGCTTCACTTGGAGCGGATTGAGCTCCGGACGCATCGCGTAAAGACAGGCCGCCACGCCGCTGACGGAGGGGGCGGCCATGGAAGTTCCGGTCTCCACCGCGTAGCCTTTGGCGTTGCGGGCGTCCAAGGAGTGGATCTCCACGCCGGAAGCCAGGATATCCGGCTTGCGCAGACCTTCCGCGGTGGGACCGCGGCTGGAAAACTCAGCTACCTTAATGGAGCTTTTCGACCGGGCTTTGGTAAAGTCGGCGGCGCCCACGGTAATTACGTAGGGACTGGTACCGGGAGAGTTGATGCTCCTGCGGGTGGGACCGTTGTTTCCGGCGGCCGCCACCACGGTAAGCCCGCTTTTGACCACCGCGTTTGCGCCCTTGACCAGGGGATCTTCATAAGACGGGGTATCGGCGGTAATGCCCAGAGACAGGTTCACCACTCGAATATTGTATTGGTACCGGTGGTCCAAAACCCACTGAAAAGCGGCCAAGATGTCCGAGGTGGTGCCGTTTCCTTCCCCATCCAGTGCTTTTACACCGATGAGGCTGGCGTAGGGCGCCGCTCCCACATATTTTTGAGAGGCATAGCCGTTTCCGGCGATGATGCCGCTCACATGGGTTCCGTGACCGTCATCGTCATAGGGTGACAAGCGGCCGTTGATGAGATCTTTAAACGCGGCGATCCGGTTGTAGGGATAGATCAGATCGTAGTGAGGGGCCAAGCCGGTGTCAATGACCGCTACCCCCACGCCCTGGCCTCGACGCTTGTAAAAGAGAGGATCACGTTTCCGCTCCTCCCTGGTGGTATAGCCCGACATGTAAACCCGCCTCCCGCGAGGAACACTTTCCCGCTTCGAAGGAACGGGAAGCCGGCCGGCCTTGCTCACCAGAGCGTCGTCGGCAATGAGGCGAATCGTGTTGTATTTGGCCATGGCTTGAATCCGGGCGCGTGAAATTTCCACAGCTGCCGCGTTGATAAAGGGCAATTCATATTTAATCCGGCCGTAATTTTCTTCGATACAGCCGCGTATTTCGGGAATGCTTTTTTGCGCATATATAATCACCGGAAAAATGTCGCCGGAGGACTGGGACATTTTGGCGGATAAAATGGGGTGAATTTGCATCGATAGATCAACTCCAAAAATTGAATTTGGTCTATACTATGCAAAGAACGGTTTTTTTGATATAATAACAATAGGTATGTGGATTGCTCGGACGCAGTAAGGGTGGAGATTAGTGGGATGCCGCAAGGTGCTCGGAAGGAGGAACCATGGATTTGAAGAAAGTTCTGATTATAGAAGATGAAAAATCCATATCGGATATTATAAAATTCAATTTAATCAAAGAAGGGTTTGAAGTGGATACCGCTTATGACGGCCAGAGCGGTTTGGATAAGGTGTCGTCATTCGAGCCTGACCTGATCCTGCTGGATGTGATGCTTCCGGTGATGGATGGATTTCAGGTGTGCAAAAAGGTGAGGGAAAGCAATACCGTTCCCATCCTGATGCTGACGGCGAAGGAAGAGGAAGTGGACAAGGTGCTGGGGCTGGAGCTGGGCGCCGACGATTATATCACCAAGCCCTTTGGGATGAGAGAGCTGGTGGCTCGGATCAAGGCCAACATTCGCCGGACGGATCAGGTGAGCAGTGCGCAGAGCGAGCCTTCCAACGTGAGAAATTTCGGCAATCTGGCCATTGATCTCAACCGTTACGAGGTCCGGAAAAACGGCACGGCGCTGGAGCTCACCCTGCGGGAATTCGAGCTGCTGAAATATCTCGCGGAGCGGGAAAACAAGGTGTTTTCCAGAGAGCAGCTCCTGGAAGAGGTTTGGGGCTATGAGTATTACGGCGACATCCGAACGGTGGATGTGACCGTTCGGAGATTGAGAGAAAAGCTGGAGGACGACTCCAGCGATCCGAAGTATATCATGACCAAAAGAGGGATCGGATACTACTTCAGGAGGCCGTAGGGGATGCATGCGAAAACAAAACGATGGAACAGCATACGATGGCGAATCGTACTGATTTACTTCCTTCTGGTTTTTATTGCCATGACAATCATCGGGCTGATCATCATGAATCAGCTGGAAAATTATCAGATGAATTCCGTCCGCAAAAACCTCACCAAAATCGTGGACGAGAGCATGAAAGGGCAGTTTCAGAAGTATACGGATCTCCAGGAAAATCAAGGAGAGATCCAGAGCAGCATCGATCAGAATTGGTCGCTGAAAAGCTTTCAGGAAGAGATCTTCATCGTGGACGGCAATTTCAATATCGTGGCCTCCAACAATCAGAGTGCCATCGGCAAGAAGGCGGACACGGTGCTGCTGAGCACCAGCATTATCGTAACGGGCTTGCAGGGCAATATTGCGGAAAAGGACAGCTCCATTCCCGGAACGGGGACGATCGGCAGTTCCATTCCCGTTAAAAATCTGGTGTTTCCCATCGAAAGCGATGAAAACGGGACGGTGACCGGGGTGATCTATTTGCGGTCCGATGTTTCGGGGATCTATGAAATGCTTTCGGAGTCGAAAAGCATTTTCGGTCACGCCATGCTGTGGGCGCTGCTGATCACGGTTCTCCTGGGATTTTTAATCGCCAGGAGCATCACCGTACCCATCAACGATGTGACGGAAAAAGCCGAACGCATGTCACAGGGTGATTTCGGACAGGAGGTCAGCGTCAAATCGGATGATGAAATCGGACGTTTGGCGGAAATGTTCAACCTGCTGCGTCAAAAGCTGGATCTCACACTGTCTGAGATCAACAGCGAAAAGAGCAAACTGGAGACCATACTTAAGTACATGGCGGACGGTCTGATCGTGGTCACGTCGGAAGGACAGATTATCCATGCCAATCCGGCGGCTCGCACCATGCTCAGCATGTCGGAGGAGGATATCACCACGCGCCATTACGACGAGCTCATCCGCAATTACAGCGAGGAGCTCTGCCTGGATCAAATACTGGAAAAGACCTCTAACGGAGGAAATCATGAAAACTTTCGATATGGAGATCGGACCTTCGCGGTGCGGTATGACCGATTCAAGGACGAAAACGATCAGGACATCGGAGTGATCATGATCCTCCAGGATATTACGGAACGGCAAAAGCTGGAGAACATGCAGATGGACTTCGTAGCCAACGTCTCCCATGAGTTAAAGACACCGATCACCACCATCAAAAGCTACACCGAAACCCTGCTGGACGGAGGGCTGGAGGATCGGGACATCGCCATGAGCTTTCTCACCATCGTGGAGACGGAGGCGGATCGGATGAACCGTCTGGTCAAGGACCTTCTGCAGCTGTCGCGCCTGGATTACAAGCAGGAGAAGCTGTTTCAAAAGGAGAGCAGCATCATCAGTCTTCTCAAGTCGGTCGTCACGAAAATGGAGCTGACGGCAAAGAACAAAAATCAGCATCTCAACCTGATCTTCAATCCGAATCAGCAGATCATGGTGGTCATCGACAAGGACCGGATCGAGCAGGTGCTGTTGAATATTCTCAGCAATGCCATCAAGTATACGCAGGAGGGCGGACGAGTGGACATCGATGCGGTAACGGAGAACAAGGAGGTCCGCATCGTGGTTTCCGACAACGGAATCGGGATCGCTCAGTCTGAGATTCCCCGGGTGTTCGAACGGTTTTATCGGGTGGACAAGGCTCGTTCCAGGGCCATGGGCGGTACCGGTCTGGGTCTGGCGATCTCCAAGCAGATCGTGGAGGCGCATCGAGGGACGCTGGTGCTGGAAAGCCAGGAAGGCAAGGGGACGAGAGCCATCATCACTCTGCCGCTGGCTCCCAGACGGGGGATCAGCAATATCGAATAGCGCAATTGGCAGCCCTAAAATTTCCAT
>CAUHLX010000169.1 GCA_959606705.1 uncultured Bacillota bacterium
CGATCTGGTGTGGTTCAAGGACGCCCGGGGAGCGCATTTGAAGGTCAATGATGCCTTTTGTCACGCGGTGGGCAAGAAGAAAGCCGATGTGGAAGGACGGGGACATTATTATATTTGGGATTTGAAGCCCGAGGACTATGAGAAGGGCGAATACGTGTGCTTGGAGACCGAGGAAATCGTTCTCAGAGAAAAAAAGACCTTCCTGTTCGATGAAAAGGTGATGAGCAAGCATGGCCTGCGGCAGTTCAAAACCTATAAATCGCCTATCTTCGGCGAGGCTGGAGAGGTTTTGGGGACGGTGGGAATCGCACACGATGTCACGGATTTGGAGAACATCGGAACGGAGCTGGAGATCGTGCTCAACAGTCTGCCCTTTGCGATTTTAGTAAAGGACACGGATGGGCGGATCATCAACGCCAACGAAAAATTCAGCGAGTATTTTAAAACGGAACGGAAGGAAATCCTCCAACGGGATTATGATCAATGGAAGGGCACGGTTTTCCGGACTCTTTCGGCGGTCAACTCGGACGGTTACGCGGAAGCGGTCTTAATGATCGAGGGGAAAGAGAAGATCTTGGAACTGCATGAAGAGCCGATTTATGATATTTTCGGAAATTTGGTGGGACAGTTCTGCGTTTGCCGGGATGTGACCGTCGAACGGGAAATG
Source organism: uncultured Bacillota bacterium (assembly GCA_959606705.1). Classification (GTDB taxonomy): domain Bacteria; phylum Bacillota; class Clostridia; order Peptostreptococcales; family Anaerovoracaceae; genus CAUHLX01. The sequence continues at coordinate 668 of CAUHLX010000169.1, forward strand.
GAGCGTCAGATCCTGCACAATTCCAACACGGATTTCATGACCGGACTATATAATCGAAGATATTTCTACGAGTATGTGGCAAAGACCCGCGGAGATCAGCCAATCAGCGTGATCTACGCGGATCTGGATTATTTCAAACAGGTCAATGATCATTACGGTCATCAGACCGGAGACGAAGCTTTGATTTTGACCGCCGCGCTGCTGCAGGAAACGTTTCCGGACGCCTTTATCGCCCGGCTGGGCGGCGACGAATTCCTGGTCACCCTGATCGGCAGCTATGAGATCGATACGCTGAAGGAACGGTCCGACAAGCTTTTGGACCGCATGAAAGCGGCCTTTGGCTCGTTCGAACGATTGAGCATTCTTTCCGCCAGCATCGGAATCGCGCAGACGGATGATCCGAAGATGGAAATCGATACGCTGATTCGGCAGGGAGACATCGCCTTGTATGAGGCAAAAGCGAGAGGAAGATCACAGTATTGTGTTTACACTCCGGAGCTGTCGGATCAGTCGGCTCCGTTCAGCCGGGCGCCCACGGCGCCTCCCGGATGATCCGCCGCAAATCGTGCCAAAGGATATTCCATCTCCTCCATCAAGGCGATGAACAGAGAATCGAACAGGGCCGAGGCTACGGCAAAGCTGGTGGTGGTCATCACGTCATAACGGTCCGTTTCCCGGGGAATCGAAATGGGGATGACCAGCTGTGCCAGTTGCGCCAGAGGGGAGGACACCTGTTCCGTCATCACCAGCAGCACCGCGTGCTTTTGATTCGCCGCTTTGGCGATGGGTATGAGCTCCGTGGTGCTTCCGCCTCGGGAAAACAGGAATACCACGTCCGCTGCTTTCACCAGTCCCAAGCCTCCGTGAAGCGCTTCTCCGGTGGGAAGAAAGCAGGCATCCTTTTCGATGCAGCGGAGAGAATGGGCGAATTTTCGGAGAGCGATGCCCGAACCTCCGCAGCCGGACAGGATCACTTTTCCGCAGGAACGGAGATGAGAAACTGCCAGCTCAAAGCTTTCCCGATCCAGCATGTCACACATGGCGCCGATGGCTTCACTTTCGATTTTTAAAGAGTTCAGCGCCATGGCAAAGGAATTTTCTTTCAATTCGCTTCCTCCTTATTACGCTTCGGAAGGCAAACCGCCATCCCGCCGAAAGTCCGCGATCGTTTGGCGGATCACCGGCAGGCGGAGGCTTCGCCGCAGGATGTCAGGGGATACGGTGACGCTGTGAGCGCCGTTTGCCAGGGCTTCCGTCACCTGACCCGCGTTCTGAAAGCTGGCGGCCAGCAGACGGCAAGGTGAGTGCTGGCGATCCAGCAGGAGACGCAGCGTCCGCAGGACGGCATTGGAGTCGATCTCCATGTTTCGCATGCGATTGTAGTAGAGCGCGGCATAATCGGCGCCGGCCAGCGCAGCCAGAATTCCCTGCATGGTGGTATGGATCGCCGTGGCGGTGACGTGGACTCCTCGTCCTGTCAGCTGCCGAATCGCGGCCAGTCCTTCTTCCGTCACCGGAATTTTAATATGGGTTTCGGCCCCCAGGCGGGAAAGGATCTCTTCCGCTTCCCGCAAAATCTCATTTCGATCATCGGACAGGACCTGGACATGCAGGCTTTGATCCGCTGACAGCAGAGCCTTTACCGCCGTCATATGCCCCCAAAAATCCGCGGTGTTCTCTTTCTTAAAGATACTGGGATTTGAGGTGACGCCGGAGACCGGCAGCGTGGAGAGGCAGTCCTTCAGATCTTCTAAATTTAAACTGTCCAGCATGAGTTCCATCTTAGACACTCCGATCCGCTTTCCGCTTCTTTTCACATTCCTCAATCAGCTCTTCAAAGACCGTCAGCACCTGATCCATCTCTTCCTGCGTGATGATCATGGGCGGTTTTATCTTGACCACATTGCCCAGGTGGAGATATTTACTGCCTCCGAATAAGACGCCCCGCTTCAGGCCTTCATCCACGATGTAGTCTTGTGCTTCACAATAAGGCTCACGGGTTTCCGGATCTTTGATCAGTTCGATGCCGATCATGAGGCCCGGTCCTCGGACTTGCCCCATAATGGGGTGGCGGGAGCGCATCTCCAGAAGCTTTTCCGTGAAATAGGCTCCTTTCTCCACGGCCAGAGCACAGATATTTTCTTCCTCGATGACATCCAGTGTGGCGCAGGAGGCCACCATGCTGATGGGGAAGTGGGCAAAGGTAAAGCTGTGGTCTCCGGGAGACAGAGGCCGGAGATCCTCATGAGCCAGGAAGCCGGCGATGGGATAACCGCCGCCCAGGGCCTTGCCGAATACCAGAATGTCGGGAATGACACCATACCGTTCACTGGAAAACATGGTTCCGGTCCGGCCGAAGGCGGTCTGGATTTCGTCCCAGATCAGCAGAAGCTGATGACGGTCGCAGATCTCCCGTACCGCTCGATAGAATTCCAAAGGATATTCGATCATTCCGCCGTTGCCCTGGATTGGTTCCATGATCAGCGCGGCGGCGCCGCCATCCACGGCGTTCTTTACGGCGCTTTCCAAGAAATTGGCGCATTCCAAACCGCAGGAGCCGTATTCCCGGTGGAAGGGACAGCGATAGCAGTAAGCCTGCGGAACCCGTACCGCGCTGTTCATATAATTGAGAAATCCGTTGTGGGGATGAGGCCAGCACAGATTCATGGCCGCCATGGTCCGGCCGTGATAGCCATCATAGAAAGAGATAAACTTCGTCGTGCCGGCGCGATTTCGGAGGGCCAGCTTCATGGCACCTTCGATGGCGGTGGCCCCGTGCAGGGTGAAGTTCACCTTGTTGAGCTTGCCGGGGGACAGCTCCGTCAAGCGTTTGGCCAGGAGCAGCTTGGACGGCGTGTCAAAGGAGGTGCGGATGTGGGAATAGAGAGCGGCCTGCTCTTGGACCGCTTGTACCACCTTCGGATGACAGTGACCGATATTGAGGGTCCAGGCCTGCGAGGTACAGTCGATATAGGCCTTGCCCTCCGTATCGTAAAATTTGGAGCCGGCGGCGTGGTCGATCAACAGATCGAACTTGCCGCCGACGTTTCCGCCCATCAAGGCGGCTTGTCCGGCTTTGCGTTCTTCCGCGGTCAAATGATCGTACATTTTTTTCCTCCTTTTTTCCGTGAAACCGGGGATTTAATTTTCTTCAACATAGCATAGAAAAAAGGTAAATTCAATCGATAAATTCAAAAAATGATTGAAAATAGTCATATTTTATGAATGTTATCGTTCAATCTTTTTATTTGCTTGTTGCACAGGTAAAAAAAGAAAAAGAATGATTGGAAACGATCAATTTTATGATTGAAAATGATAGGACACAGCCGTTATAATGAAAGACATAGGACGGCGGAAAAGGAGTGGAGAAACATGCTGGATTATAACAAGGTGCTGGATTTGATCAATCGAAATGATTACACCAGCACCCGGCAGATTTGCGAGGCGTTTGACATCAGTGAGAGCACGGCGCGGCGGGCGTTGGAGCGCTTGTATCTGCAAGGAAGAATTACCCGAATGCATGGGGGAGCCATGCCCATCGCACAGAATAATTTGACACCGGAGTTCAAACTCCGGAATTCCCTCAATAAACAGAAGAAAATCGCCATTGCGGAAGAAGCGTCCAAAATCATCGAACAGTATTCCACGATCATTCTAATGGGCGGGACGACGGTATGTGAGATGTGTCCGTTCATCGAGAATATGAATATTACGGTGATCACCAACTCCATCCTGGTACTCAACGGCTTGAAGTATTCGCGAAACGTACGTTTAATTCTGTTAGGAGGTCTGTACAATTACCAGGAAGAAGAGGTAGGCGGACTGCTGGCCAACAAAGGATTGTCCGCGATGAGAGCGGACTACTTGTTTATGGGAGCTTCCGGATTCGATGAAACCTATGGCTTTTCCACCACAAACGCCGCTTTGGATTTATACATGAGCTGCATCGAAGCATGCATCAATGTCTGTGTGCTGGCGGACAGCTCCAAGTATATGAAGGGCGGCGCCAGCGTGACGGCCGCCACCCAGCAGGTGAACTATTTGTTTACGGATGACGGTCTGGACCCTCGTGCCCGGAGAGCCATGGAAGAGAAAGGGATCACCGTCAACGCGGCGGAGCTTTCCCCACGGCAGCCATAATACCACCACACTTAAAGAGCGTGGCGCAACACATGTAAAAACAGTTCCAATCAAGAGAGCACACGAAAGGAAGCGGCGGAAAAAGCCCTTTGGATCGGGTGCTTTTTTCTTTCACACATTCTGGCACGGGTTTTGCTTGAAATGATTCATAGAAAGAGAGGTGCCCAAATGACGGAGGTTAAAAGACAGACGGTTCTCTACGATAATACGAAATCGGGAAAGAAAGGGGAGTTCCACCCTCTCACTCTGGCGCTGCTGCTGGCCGTGGGAAGCGGTACGGCGATCCTGTTTTACGCGGAATGGTATTTGCTGACTGACCCGAAGCGGCTTTGGAGGGTCTTGGGAGTGGTTCTGGCCGGGGGATATTTTTCGTATCTCTTTTACTTTGGATATCAATATCATCGAAGCCGTGGGGCTTTGACCCGCAGAGCGATTCTCACCTCAAAGGAGATGAGCGTGGAAAATGGCAGAGGAACCAAGAGGATTATTATGGAGGAGATCATCTTCTCCATGAGCTATGCCAGCGCGTCGAATCTCTGTCTCCTGGTGATTACGGAAGAGGACCAGGCGGTAGTCACTTGTTCCGCTGAAAATCTTTTTCTGCGGAGGGGGAAAGAACGACTGGGCGCATTTTACGCCATCAACGCGGAATTGATGCGTCGAAACCCCCATCATATCAACTATGTGAAGGCACGGAACTATGGGAAAAGGAACACGATTCGAATTCCCATATTTCTGTTTGAGGTGGAATTTGATACGCCTCGCTTTCGGCGTTTCGCGGCACAAATGAGAGAGGAGCGATACCGGCGAGGGGAGGTGAGAGAAGCAGGAAATCGCCAACGGTTTGAACGGGTTAAGAAATCCGGATAGGAAAGGAGGAATGGCAGAAGATGGAGACGATCTATTCGACCAAAATCGTAGGGATGGGAGCCAGCGCTTTGACGTTTGTCAATGAGAAAATGATCATTTTTTTCAACAAGAAAGCGCAGGAGGACCTGGCGGAGTATTCGATTCTTTTGGATGACGGGCAGGGCAGCGGCGAGATCCGATCCGGAGATTATCTCATGCTGGGGCCCCAAGCCTACCGCGTGTGTGCGGTGGGCGCCGTGGCCGGCAGCAATTTGGAACGGCTGGGGCATGCTGTGGTTAAATTCGACGGAAAAGAACAAGCGGAGCTGCCGGGGAATTTTCATGTGGAAAACAAGCCCATCATCAATATCGAATCGGGTCTTAGCGTGTCATTTGTCAGAGACTGACCGAGGAAGCGAAAGAAAAGGAGGACGCAGAAATGGACGCAGTTTTTAAATTTGTGGAAGGCTTTCAAAGTATTTTTATCTCCACCGGGGAAACCTTTGTCGGCTTCATTGTCGATATGGTGCCTATGGTGATGGGACTCCTGATGGTATTCAACACGCTTTCCGCGCTGTTAGGATCCGCGCGAATCGAAAAATTTTCAAGGTTTTTGGCGAAGAACCGATTGCA
>CAUHLX010000170.1 GCA_959606705.1 uncultured Bacillota bacterium
CCTGTGAATTGGGTAAATCGCCAAGAGCGTCGGGGTCTGGGGCACGTTCGATGTCTCGGAGCGTGGGAATGCTCTGAGTGTTCAAATGCTCAAAATCCACTTTTCGCCCTTTTTCAGAAAATCAGCAATTTTGGTCGAAATAAATAGAAAATAATGGGAAATAAGTAAGCAAAATAGGCGTTTTAGACTGGTTTTGCCGATTGTTTCGGCCTTTTAGATAAATTTTTCTATTTTGGCCGAAAAAAGAAGAATATTTTCGACCTGCTTGAACTATTTCCTTGAAAAAGTCCACAACCGCTGCAAAAGACCGCGATCACTGCAAAAGACCGCGATCGCCGCAAAAGTCCACAACCGCTGCAAAAGACTGCGATCGCAGAAAAAACCGAAAATCCCGCATCAGGGATTAAAGATGATCATATGCAGGGTTGCCGTCCCCTTCCCCGTATTGTGATAAGAATGGACGGTGTCCGCTTTGAAGCGCAGGCTTTCGCCGCTCTGAACCGTGAACTGGTGCTCATCCGCATGAATTTCGACGGTTCCGCCGAATACGGTAATAAACTCGGAGGTGCCTTTTAAATGCGGTTCCGATTGCCAATAGCTGTTTTCATCTAATTCCAAATAATAGGCCGCAAATCTGCGGTTCTCATCGTCCGGAAAAAGGGGATAATTTCTTACCCGGCCCGCATCCTCCAGCAGCGGCTGAATTTCAGTGATCTTTACAATTTCATAAGGGGTTTTGGGGCGAACGGTCAAAACATCGAAAGGAACTTTCATCCCGTTGCAGATTTTCCACAGAGTCGACAGCGTGGGGTTTCCATCTCCCCGCTCGATCTGTGCGAGCATACTTTTGCTGACACCGCTCAGCTTGGCAAGCTCCTCCATGCTCAATTTGTTTTCCTCCCGCAGACGGCGGATATTTTTTGCGACGATCGCATTCATAGTATCCATAAAAATAAAATTCTCCCTATTGACAATATATCGTACAAAATGTATTATTATATCGTACATGTGCAATATAATAATCTGTTTGTATCATTATATAATGACAATCAAAGATTGTAAAGAGAAAGGGAGGGAAAACAATGACTGGTTTCACAATCAAACAATTTTGGGGAATCTGGACGATGGATACGTTGCTGCTGGTTTTCTGGTCCGTTTTACTATTCGTATTTCCATTTCACTTGTTGGGAAAAACAGTGGTGACAGCCTTGCTGCTGTTCTCCGTTTTCCTTTTCGTGATCCTGGGATCAAAGCTCATAGCGCGTTATGAGGAGCTGGAAGCGCAGGAGCCGTCCTGTGACCCGCAGAGGGAGGACCGCGATGTTTCATTTAGGTGATTATCTGATTTACTGCTTCGTCACGGCGTACACACCGGGGGCCAACAATTTGCTTTCCATGAGCAACGCCATGCGGCTTGGCCTTCGCCGCAGCCTTCGCTTCAATCTGGGAATCCTGACCGGTTTTGCCGTGGTCATGACGGTTTGCACGATTTTCTGCGCCGCCATGTATCAAATCATTCCCAAGGCCCAAACCATTCTTCGGATTTTAGGAGCAGTTTACCTGCTGTATCTTGCGTGGAAGATATGGAAAAGCACCGATGATCCGGGGACCGGAAATGGAAAAGAAGCCGGCTTTTTTTCCGGTCTGCTCCTGCAGTTTGTCAATCCCAAAATCTATATCTACGCAATCACGGCGATGTCACTCTATATTCTGCCGGTTTACCAGTCGGCGCGGGCACTGATTGCCTTTATCGCCGCGCTGTCTCTGATCGGAGCGTCCGGTTCTTTGCTCTGGGCTTTGTTCGGATCGGCCTTTCACCGATTTTTTTCCGCGCACGCTAAGGGGATCAATCTTGTCATGGCTTTGCTGCTGGTTTATTGTGCCGCCGCGTTGTTCCTTTAATTCGGGTTTGATCCGAGTTTGATCCGGGGATCGCTCCGTGGCATCCTTTGTAGCGATCCCCCTATGTTATATGGAAGTTAATTGTGGCCAAACAACAAAAAAATAAGATTGACAGAATCGTTGCTTTCTTATATACTAGTAACAATTACAAAGCAGCAGAGAAATGCGACGACGGAGTTTGTCCCCTTTCATGAAGCGCTTACAGAGAATCGGCGGGTGGTGAGAGCCGATGCGCGGGAAAGTGCGGAAGATCGCTCCAGCAGCAGGGTTTCCGAACACGGTGTCCGCTTCGGCGGGTCCGCAATTAAGAAGCTTCGGCAGGCACCGTTACCACGGCCAAGGGTTTGATAGAACCTATGAGAGGCGCTGAAGCCGGACGAAAGTTCGAGCGGCGCAAGCAGGGTGGTACCGCGGTAATTTCGTCCCTGAGGTCAGGCGGATGACTTCAGGGATTTTTGAATTTTTGGGAAAGGAAGTAAGGACAATGGAACAGAAGAAGATTCAGATCTTTGATTCTTATTTGAGAGACGGAGCTCAAGCGCGGAACATCTCGTTTTCCATCGAGGACAAGATCAAGATTTTGATGGCCTTGGACGCCCTGGGCGTAGACTACGTGGAAGCGGGCAATCCCGGTTCCAACGCCAAGGATAAGGAATTTTTCCAGCGGGTCCGGGGGGTGGAGCTGAAGCACACCAAGCTGGCCGCCTTTGGCAGTACCAGACGGAAGGGCGTGCCCGTGGAGGAGGACCAGAACGTACAGCTGCTGTTGTCCGCGGAGACGGAGGTAGTGGTTATTTTCGGGAAATCCTGGGATTTTCATGTGACGGAGATCATCAAGACCACGCTGCCGGAAAATCTCCACATGATTCAGGAGACCGTGGCGTATTTTAAATCGAAGGGCAAAGAAGTGGTGTTCGACGCGGAGCACTTTTTCGATGGCTACAAGAACAATGCGGACTACGCCATGAAAGCGCTGAAAGCCGCGCAGGAGGGCGGAGCGGACTGTCTGGTACTCTGCGACACCAACGGCGGATGCTTTCCCGATGAGATCTACGAGATTACGAAAACGGTGTGCGGCCGGATGAAAACAGAGGTGGGAATTCACTGTCACAACGATGGCGGAATGGCGGTAGCCAATTCGCTGATGGCGGTCAAGGCCGGAGCCAGTCATGTTCAGGGGACGCTCACCGGGATCGGAGAACGATGCGGCAATGCCAATTTGTCCGCGGTGGTACCCAACCTGCAGCTGAAAAAAGGATATTCCTGCATTCCTCAGGACAAGATGGAGACCCTGACGGAAACGGTCAACTACGTGTCGGAGATTTCCAATATGGCCCCGGCACCGGGGGCGCCTTACGTGGGCAGCAACGCCTTCGCCCACAAGGGCGGGATGCACATCGACGGCGTGACCAAGGCGCCGCAGTCCTTCGAGCATATCAACCCGGAGCTCATCGGAAACGAACGGTCCTTCCTGATGTCGGAGGTAGCGGGCAAGAACACCATTCTCAAAACTTTGAAGAAGATCGATCCGTCGATCACCAAGGATTCCCCCGAGGCGCAGGCCATGGTGGACCTGCTCAAGGATCGGGAAAACGAGGGCTATCAGTTCGAAGGGGCGGAGGCTTCCTTTGAAATGCTGGTCCGTAGACAGTTGAAAAAATTTGAACCTCACTTCAATGTGTTGTATTATAGAATCCTAGAGGAAAGTCCCGACGGCAGCAAGAAGAACAGCGCCTCTGCCATGATCAAGATCAATGTAGGCGGCGACGACGAAATGACAGCCACCGAGGGCAACGGACCGGTCAACGCGCTGGACCAGGCTCTTCGCAAGGCGTTGGAGGTGTTTTATCCCAGGCTGCGGGAGGTAAAGCTGATCGACTATAAGGTTCGTATTCTGGATTCCGGCGGTACGGGTTCCAAAACCCGGGTACTGATCGAGTTTTCCGATGGTCAGGCCACCTGGAGTACCGTGGGGGTTTCCACCAATATTATCGAAGCCAGTATGATGGCGCTCCTGGACGCCACCGAGTATAAATTAATGAAGGACGATTATGAGAAGCAAAGGTAAAAAAAGGAGGATGAAAGATATGGGAATGACAATGACGCAGAAGATCCTGGCCGCGCACGCCGGACTCAAGGAAGTCAAGGCGGGTCAGTTTATCGAAGCGGATCTGGACATCGTTTTAGGAAACGACGTCACCACCCCGGTAGCCATCCGGGAGTTTGGGAAAATGGGAGCCAAGGGCGTGTTTGACCGCAACAAAGTGGTTATCGTGCCGGATCACTTCACCCCCAACAAGGATATCAAAGCGGCGGAGCAGTGCAAGCTGATCCGGGAGTTCGCGGTGAAAGAGGAAGTGACCAACTATTTTGAAGTAGGCCAGATGGGCATCGAGCACGCGTTGCTTCCCGAAAAGGGCTTGGTCACTGCGGGAGATGTGGTCATCGGCGCGGATTCCCACACTTGCACCTACGGCGCCTTGGGAGCTTTTTCCACCGGGATCGGCTCCACGGACATGGCGGCGGGTATGGCCAGAGGGAAGGCCTGGTTCAAGGTCCCCGGCGCGCTGAAATTCGAGCTGGTGGGAAAGCCCTCCAAATGGGTGAGCGGCAAGGACGTCATTTTGCACATCATCGGGATGATCGGCGTGGATGGTGCTCTGTACAAATCCATGGAATTCATGGGCCCCGGGCTGAAAAACCTCTCTATGGACGACCGTCTCAGCATGGCGAACATGGCCATCGAAGCCGGAGCCAAGAACGGGATTTTCATGGTGGACGAAAAGACCAAGGAGTACATCAAGGAGCATCACTGCAAGAACAAGGACCTGAAAAAGCGCATGCGCGTGTTTAAGCCGGATAAGAACGCGCAGTACGACGAGACTTATGTCATCGATTTGAGCAAGATTCGGCCCACCGTGGCCTTCCCCCATCTGCCGGAAAACACCAAGACCATCGATGAGGTGGGCAGCGTGAAAATCGATCAGGTGGTCATCGGCTCTTGTACCAATGGCCGTATGTCCGATATGAAGATGGCCGCGAAGATTCTGAAGGGGAAAAAGGTTGCGAAGAACGTTCGCGTCATCATCTTCCCGGGGACTCAGGACATTTATCTGGAATGTGTGAAAACCGGATTGGCGGAGATTTTCGTCAAGGCGGGAGCGGTATTCTCCACCCCCACCTGCGGCCCTTGCCTGGGCGGTCACATGGGGATTCTGGCGGCCGGCGAACGGGCCGTTGCTACCACGAACCGCAACTTCGTGGGCCGGATGGGTCATCCGGAGTCGGAGGTTTATCTGGCCAGCCCGGCGGTTGCCGCGGCATCCGCTCTCACAGGTTACATCAGCAATCCGGAAGAACTGAAGAAATAGAAAGGAATGAGAAACCATGGGAAAAGCATTTAAATATGGGGACAACGTGGATACCGACGTCATCATCCCCGCGAGATATCTGAACACCTCCGACCCTGCGGAGCTGGCAAAGCACTGCATGGAGGATATCGACATCAAATTCGTGGACGAAGTAAAGGAAGGGGACGTAATCGTGGCGGAGAAGAACTTCGGCTGCGGTTCTTCCAGAGAACACGCGCCCATCGCCATCAAGGCGTCCGGCGTAAGCTGTGTCATTGCCAACACCTTTGCGCGGATTTTCTATCGCAATGCGTTCAATACCGGACTTCCGATTCTGGAATGTGACGAAGCGGTGGCCGGAATCGAAAGCGGTGATGACGTATCGGTGGATTTCGCTACCGGAGAGATCAAGAACCTGACCAAGGGGGAAACCTATCAGGCGGAGCCGTTCCCGGAATTCATTCAAAAGATCATTGAAAGCGACGGCCTGGTCAATTACGTCAAAAACAATTTATAGCTGTCGTTCATACACGCCCGCGCCGCTTGCCGGATCGAAGGCCGAGGCGCGGGTAATTTCGGATACGAAGGAGAGGAAACCAATGGATTATAAAATCGCGCTGGTGCCCGGAGATGGCATCGGCCCCGACGTAGTGGGAGAAGCAGTGAAGGTCCTGGACCGGATCGGAGACAAGTACGGACACAAGTTTACATACGAGAGCATTCTGGCAGGTGGGGCGTCGCTGGACGCCATGGACATTCCGCTGTCCGACGAGGCCCTGGAGGTCTGCAAGAAGAGTGACGCGGTGCTCCTGGGCGCGGTGGGCGGCCCCACGTGGGACAATCTGCCGGGAGAAAAGCGGCCGGAGCAGGCGCTGTTCAAGCTGCGGAAGGGCCTGGGCTTGTTTGCCAACCTGCGCCCCGCGCTGATGTTCGAGGAGCTGGCGGACGCCTGTCCTCTGAAGGCTGAGATCGTGGAAGGCGGTCTGGACATCGTTGTGGTTCGGGAGCTCACCGGCGGCATCTACTTCGG
>CAUHLX010000171.1 GCA_959606705.1 uncultured Bacillota bacterium
AGGAAATGATCAGTCATAGCTTTTTTTTAAGAGACACCAACACCTTCTTTGAGTATTATAAGCAGAATTTGATTTACCGGGATGTGAAGCCGAACAAGGCGCATCTGGCGCTGGCCAAGCTGGAGGAACAGGGAAAGCTTCTGGGGATCGTGACCCAGAATATCGACGGACTGCATCAATTAGCGGGGAGCAAGAAGATTTACGAGCTTCATGGTTCGGTTCAGAACAACACCTGTATGAGGTGCGGCGCTCATTACGATCTGGATTACACCATGGACGAACACCATTGTGTCGATGGCGCGGGGAGGCAGACTCAGATTCCGTATTGTGAGAAGTGCGGAGGGATCGTGAAGCCGGATGTGGTACTGTATGAGGAGTGTTTGGACGATACGGTGCTCGAGGGGGCGGTGGAGGCGATCTCTAAGGCGGACACACTGATTGTGGGAGGGACCTCCCTGGTGGTCTATCCGGCGGCGGGTCTGCTTCAATATTTTCACGGAAAGCATTTGGTACTGATTAATAAGTCTCAGACCTCTTATGATGGTCAGGCGGAGCTGGTGATCCGCGAGCCCATCGGGGAAGTGCTGGGAGCCTGCGTGACCCTTTGAAAAAGTAAAATACCATTGAAACCAAAGAGAAAGAACACTGACCTTCAATCGTTGGGATCTTCGGATCGAATGATGGAAGGTCGGTGTTTTTGATCGGGCGGGATAAGCAAGATAAGCCGGATAAGCGGGATAAGCAAGATAAGCCGGATAAGCAAGATAAGCCGGATAAGCCGGATAAGCCGGATAAGCGGGATAAGCAAGATAAGCGGGATAAGCCGGATAAGCCAGATAAGCCGGATAAGCATTTCGACCTTTTAAAGAGAAATGAAAAATTTAGTCGAAATAATTGCAAAATTATGGTTGATATGTCAGCAAAATGGCGCGTTTCGGAGCCGTTTTTTACTTTTTTCGACGGATCGAGACCATATCGGAAAATGGGTCGAAAACAGGCCCTTCTTTTCGACCATTTCAATTATTTCTTTAAAAAGGTCGAAATTTAGAGACCGTCGTACGATTTAGAGGCCGCCGTACGCATTACGCATCGACCGTATCGATCGTTTTCCTCCGTGCCTCCGCTTTCACGCCTCCGCGTCTCCGCGCCTCCGTGCCTCTCCGCTTTCACGCTTTCACGCCTCTCCGCTTTCACGCCTCTGTGCCTCCCCGTCTCCCCGCACGTAAATCGGTTTAGCCGCTGTGCACCTAGCCTGTGTGCACGGAAAGTCTGGCCCGGGGATGCTTGTGACGCAGCACTTCCTTGGCACTTTCCTGGGATACGTGGAGATAGATCTGGGTGGTGCTGATGGAACTGTGGCCCAAAAACTCTTGGATGTATTTGATGTCCACTCCTTCTTCCAGCAGCAGGGTGGCAAAGCTGTGCCGGAAGGTATGAGGAGTGATATTCTTATGAAGTCCCGACATGCCGGCGTACTTGCGGACCAGGTTGCGTACCGCTTGAGGGGACAGTGGATTTCCGAACTTATTGGCAAAGACTCGGTCGCAGGTCACGTGGTTTTCCCGCCCGGCTCGAAAGTATTGAAATAAAGCATTGAGAACCTGACTGTTTTCAATATAGATACACCGCTCCTTGTTCCCCTTGCCGATGATCCGCAGGGAGCATTGCGGGGGCAGCTTGTCCCGGGGAAACGGATTGGGGGTCAGGTCCGACATTCGCAGGCTGCAAAGCTCCTGAACACGCATACCGGTGGCAAACAGGACCTCCAGGACCGCGATGTCACGCAGGTGGATAAAGGTGGGGGTGGTGAGCTTCGTATTGCGGTGTTCGGTCTGGGGCGGAGCATATGCGGTATCCAGAATCCGCTGGACCTCGGAAAGGGACATGAATTCGGGAATTCGATAGGGGTCCTTCAGCTTGATGCGGATTTTGTCGAAGGGATTCCTTTCGATCAGTTCCTCCTCCTCCAGATAGCCGAAAAAGCTTCGAAGGCAGGCGGTTTTCCGTTTAAAGGAGCTCACCGCGTGAGTCTGGTTCACATGGGATAGGAACAATTGCAGGATGGGCTTGCTGACCTGATCGACGCGGGTCAGCGCAGGATTGATTTCTTTCAGGAACCGCAGCAGCTGCTCCAGATCGATGGTGTAGGCGCGAACGGTCTCCTTGGAGAGCTTTCGAATCATGGTACAAAAGGAGAGATAGGCCTCTACGCACCGGTGAAGCTCCCGCGTGTCGTCTTCCGCTTCCGCGGGATCAGCCGTCTTGAGGACCGCCGTCTCGAGGATCGCTTCCTCGAGGGCTACTGTCTCGGCCGTTCCCGGCGCGCTTCCTTTTTCTTCGTTCACAAGTAAACCCTCCTCTATTTTCCGGGCCGCGGGAAAACGATGGTCCGGTTGTCATCTTTATCGATAGAAATTAGCTTATCCAGCTTTTCCGTTTCCATTCCATATGAATGGGAGCCCATCGTTCTCTAATAGGAATTATGTGTTGGTTGGCTTGATTGGAATCGCAGCCGCAGCGCTTCCGGGCTGCTTGGTGTTCGTATCCCGCGGAGGGGATGAAAAATAGAAAAGGACCCGGTTAGGTCCTTGTATATCCGGATACATATGGGAGTGGGATATCGGCGGATCCGAATCGATCACACCGAGATTCCGGCCGCGGAAAAATAGGCGGCTTCGATGTAAATCCGCTTGTCGATCAGGCGGACTCGATCGCCGGTTTGACAGGTGCCGATCCAGGCGGTCAAATCGCCATAATCCACGAAGAGATCCTTCCGTCCCTTGCAGATGGCTAGGGCGGTTTTTTGTTTGCCGTCAAAGTATACGGTATAGCCGCGCTGTTCCAGCAGCCGGCGAAAGGGCAGAAATGTACTGTTCATGTAATCAGGATATGTTTAGTAGCTGTCCCAGGTGTACAGAACGTTTTGGAAATTTTTCGCGGCCAAGTCCTCCGGACGGATAAAGAAACAGCAGACACCGGAGTCTCCCCAGAGGATTCCGTTCTCTTCGTCGGTATCGATTTGCAGAAGCAGGACGGAATATTGGGAAAATCGAGGATCGGTTCGGGGGTCCGTCCGAGTAAAAAAAGGATACCCGCCAATTCGGTGCCCTTGCTCGTCCAACTGTTCCGACAGGTAGTCCAGAGCCTCCTGATTCAACTGCTCCAGCCGGCGGATGGAACAGCCGGGTACGTGTCCGCAGGCCCGGGAAAAAAGGAGAGGAAAACGGCAGTCCTCCGTGGTGACCGGCATTTCGTCCACATCGAAGATCAGCCGAAGGGGCTGCGCGACCGGCAGGTTCTCCACGCTCCGGGGAGAGAGGCGAGGGAGCGGCGCGGAGCGTTCCCAGGGCTCGTCGAAGTAGAGGACGCGAAACCCATCCTGGCGGGTGGGATCATGGAAATCAGCGCCGAACAAATCGTCGGCGGCAATATAGAATTGAAGAATCCCTTTTTCGGGAAAACCCGGGAGCGTGGGAATTTCGGCGAAGTTCAATTGGGCCAGCAGATGCAGAGGCTCCTTCTTTTTCGAGAGGCGGTAAGGGTAAGGAAATCCTTCCGGAAGAGCAGCCGGTCCGCCGAAGCGGCTGTCCAGGGGACCACAGGGCTGATCCTGGGCGGCGACGGACAAGTAACTCACCGCCGTCTCTCGGCGCAGGAGGCGGAGCACCGCTTCCGGTGGATCGGCGGCAGGGTCGGCGGCAGGGTCAGGAAATGAGTCGGCGCCGGAGGGAGAAGGGGAAGGGGAAACGGAAACGGAAACGGAGATCAGGTCCGGGACCGAGTAAATGATCGCTCCGGGATCGGCGGCAGAGGATCGGATCGCAGCGGGATTGAGATCCGCGAACGCTTTTTCCTCCAAGGTAGTCCAGGTCGCCTCGTTGGCGGCATCGATCCCCTTGAGCACGGAAATGCGCTGAGCGTCCTCTTTCATGCGCTGAGCCAAGGGGTGGCCGTTGCGCCGGGCCAGCTCGGCCAGCTTTTCACAACGCACGGTGTGGGTGAAAGGATGAAGATACAATTCAAATAGGTAGTCGTAGGCCCGATAGTTTTGAGGGTTGCGAAGAATGACGCCCATAAAGCATTGAAGGGCAGAGAGGTAACGTTTTCTCCTTGACTGGAGAAAGCCCAGATCGATAAGAGCGTCTTCGTTTTGGGGATCGTCCCGCAGGATGCTGCGCAGGCTGGTCTCATCCGTACAGCGGCCTTCCAATTCGGGATAATGGGCCCAGCGGTGCCAGGGCCGGTCATCGTTAGCCACCAGCTGGTCCAGATGCTCCCTCAGACGCCGGGATAACGGGGAAAACCCATATTCGTCCGCTTTTTCGATATATTGTTCCGCCAGACGGTAAAACCGCATGTAATCGGCAGATAGATAAACGATATTCTCGTAGTCCGTGGGCTCCCTTCCCGGAGCCAGGGCCTCCGCTTTTAAACTGTGAAACAGAGCCCGGGGCGCGTCGCCGCACCGCAGCCAGGAGATGGAGAGGGCCCGGCGATAATCCGGGTCCTCCGGGGCCAGCTCCACCGCTTTGACAAACGCGTCGCGCGCCTTCGTTAATTGTTCCTGGGCGGTGTAAATCTGTCCCAAGTTGAAATACCCCTCCGCGTAATGGGGATTGCAGCCAATGGCTTTCAAGGAAAAGGAAATCGCCTGATCCCAATGCTCCATCGCTTCGTGGACCCAGGCCAGATACAGGAGAACTTGTTCTTTGGAATAGCCCTCGGGTGTGAGCCGCTGGGCGATCCGCAGACAGGAAAGAGCCTCGGAATAACGGCCGTTTCCATACAGGGAGAGAGCCTTGCTCACATTGTCGGACCGTTCTCCGCTCTCTCCTGACGTTTTATCCGCCGTTTCCGTTTTTTGTTCTTTTTTCCAAAGACCCATGACCCGATCCTTTCCGCGTCCTTTCACCGATTATTTCGTACGGTTTCGGAGGACGCCGATCCCTTCGATCACACAGCGGATCTCATCGCCGGGCCGGAGGAAGCGAGGGGGCTCGAAGCCCATGCCCACGCCGGCCGGGGTACCGGTGAGGATGATGTCGCCGGGCCGCAGGGGATAACCTGCGGAAAGATCGCTGATGATGGTGGGAATGTCAAAAATCATCTTACTTGTCCGGCTGCTCTGGCGCAGCTCGTCATTGACATAACAGCGGATTTCCAGATCCGAAGGAAGTGGAAGCGCGCTCTTGTGAACGATCCAGGGGCCCATGGGGCAATGAGTCGAGAGACTCTTCCCTTTAAACCACTGGCTGTGATCCTGCTGGAGATCCCGGGCGGATACGTCGTTGGCGATGGTGTAGCCAAAGATGTGCTCCTCCGCGCGGTCGGCGGGAATATCAATCCCTCCTTTGCCGATGATGACCGCCAGCTCCACCTCGTAGTCCACCTGCGAAGTAGCTTCGGGATGCATCAGAATTTCCTGTTCGGCGCCGATGACGGTATGATCGGGTTTGGTGAAGTAAATGGGACAATCAGGTACCGTGCCGGGGATGGCGGTCGTCTTGATCTCCTTGGCGTGCTCCACATAATTTTTGCCCAGACAGACGATGTTGCGGGCCGGGTTGGGGATGGGAGCCAAAAAGGTGAGCTGATCCGCAGAAAGGGCCAGCTCCGGTCGAGCGCCGAAAAATTCGGCGATATCGTCCGTCCAATGGTCCTGATAACAGGATATGAAACCCCGCATATCAACGGGGGCTGTAAAATCATTGTCGACTTGTCTTTGCTCATCGAAAAAAGCGGAAAGGGGAAACGCCCGGTTCCCCTGGCGGTCGATGCAGCACAGGGCCGGAACTCCATTGCACAACGTGTTGGCATAAATCATGTCATTGTCCTCCATAGAACGTTCCTTGTTACTTAGTATATCATTTTTGCATGAAAATGAACATAATATTTGAAATTAGGCATATTTTATTCCTTTTCGTGTACCACCCCCATGACTTCGTCTACCGGCAGGGAGAAGGCCAGCCCTTTTCCCTCCGTCATCAATCCGGCCGCCGCGATAATGGCGTGCATGACCTGCTGCGTCTGGGCGTGACGGACCAGACTGAGAATGACCTCTCGTTCCGGCTGAATGGAAACGGAAAAGAATTTTTCCACCTCGTGAATCCCGGAGCCTCGGGCGTAGAAAATGGTACCGCCGCCGGCGCCGCCTTCCTTGGCGGCATCGATCACCTGATCGGCAAATCCGCGGTTTACGACGGTAACGATTAAATCGTACTCTCTGGAA
>CAUHLX010000172.1 GCA_959606705.1 uncultured Bacillota bacterium
CATTGGTCCATCGCGTCCTGGCCCTCAATCCTTCCGTGATCCTGATTTCCATGGGCAGTCCCTACGATCTCAGCCTCTTTCCCGAGGCCGGAACCTGGCTCTGCTCCTACGAGTATTCCCAAACCGCCATAGACGCGGTCCTGCGGGTTCTTTCCGGCGAGCTGGTGCCCGGCGGCACCTGTCCGGTGACCCTCGGCGTTGAAGCCGGCTCCTGATCCTCGGGGCGCTTTGAGAGCGACGGCGCCGAGAGCGACGGCGTCCCCTTCCCAGAGTCAGATTCTTTCATATCGGCAGCCCTCAAAGGCCAGGTCGAAATTGCAGACACTGCGGTACTGGCAAAACCGGCAGGCGGTTTCGTACTTGGTCTTTTTCGGTGTCACATCCAGCTTTCCTCCCACCAGCTCCTCGCACAGCTTGGAGACGGTCTCGTCCACAGCGGCCCGCAGCTCCGTAAACTGTTCCTCGCTGAGCAGCTTCTGTTCCGAGGTCCCCGAGTAAACTCCGTCCTTGCTCTTTTTTACGGGGGCGATCTGGGAATAACCGCCGCCCTCCTCCAAGTCACCGGCAATGCCGCTCACCACAGCTTCCTGATCCAGCAGCACCCCATCCAGCTTGAAACCACGCTTCAGCTCGGCTTCAAGCCGTCGGCGGTATTCTTCCTCCGGCATACTTTCCCCGTCCCAGCCGCTGGCATCCACCATGGGCTCCGCGATCTCAAAGTAAAACACTCCCGCGGGCTTCACCTGCTCTCCCGGTCGGCCCGCTTCCCGCCGTTCCACGCCGTTCATGGCCGCCTTTAAATAGATCATCAGCTGCAGCCGCCAGCCGCCTCGCGCCTCGTCCACGTCGAAACGCTCCTTTCCGGACTTATAGTCGATGATCTTCACATAGGAGGAGGCCTCTCCCGGCAGCACATCCACCCGGTCGATTTTCCCTTCGATGCGCACGGTTTCCCCACCTGCGGACACCTCAATGGGAGGAAAGGCCTTTTCTCTTCCGCCGCCGAACGGCGCCTCGAAAAACACCTCCCGAATCCTTCCCTGCCGTACATGAGAAACCAGCGCCCATGCCGCCGCCGAACAGACATCCTTCATCCGGGACGCCCGATACCGTTCTTCTTCCCCCCGGGAAAGCATTCCTTCCCGATATTCTTGAGATACCTCCCGGATCAGAGCTTCGATCCGCCGGCCGCACTCTTCCTCCGTCAGCCTCATCCAGGGCGAGTCCTCCGCCGTGATCTCCATGCCCGGAACGGTCAGCTCACCGGAAAGCCTCATCAGGCACTCGTGATAGACATCCCCTACTTCCCGACCCGCCACTTCAAAGATCCGGCGCTCTGCCGGACGCAATCCGTACTGGACGAAGTGGGCGAACGGACAGCGGCTGAAGCGTTCCAGCCGAGAAGGACTCAGCAGCAGCTCCGCCAGCCCCTCCTTTTTGTACAGCCGGTCCACCAGCCGTCTTTCCAGCCGCTCCTGCCGGTTCTGAAACAGAAGACCCTCTTCCATGGCGCGAAGCATGTCGAGCTCCCGCCCTTCCCCCCGTCGAAACCAACGGTAAGTCTCCTTCCACCAGCCGGATAAAGCCTGCCCTTCCCCACTGGCTCTGAGCGCGTCTACCAAGTGTGCCGCGGCCTGGACCGGCTTTTCGATCAGCAGCTTGTCCTCTCCCCGGTCCAACGCCTGATTGAGGAGATCCTTTTCTTCCACAGCCATGGGAAAAATCCTTCTCAGCTTCTCGTAGATCATCGATGGCCGAAGCTCCTTCCCCTCCAGGTCCGCCGCCGCGTAGCCCACCCAAAGGAAGCGGGACGGTTTCGACAAATTGCGATAAATCGCCAGCCGTTCTTCCTCCACCCGCTGTTCGTCATTTTTACAAATCTCCACTGACTTCCCCAGCAGCACCGCCTTTTCATCCTCGCTGAGCAGCGCTTCGTTCCCGCTGGCCATGGGCAGCAGCCCGTCGTTGGCTCCCATGACGAACAACGCTTGAATCGCCCCGGTTCGCGTTCGCTGCATGGTACCCACGATCACCTGATCCAGAGTAGGTGGAATCAGGCCGATCTCCACCGCCTCAAACCCGGAACGCAGCATCTCGGAAAACGCCTCGGTCTCCATAGGGTCCTCGCCCATGAGCTCCACCATCTGATCCAGCAGATTGATGATCACCGTCCAAATCTGAGCGCTTTCCTCCGCCGCCTCGTATTCTCCCCGCAGGTTCAGGCCGTCGATCAGTCCCTCGATCGATCGGGGCAGCTCCGCCCGGTCTCTGAGAAACTCATAAAGCAGGGTCACCTTTCCCCGAGCCGTCTTTTCCTTTCGAAACCCTTTCTCAAAATCGGTGACCAGACCCGTAAGCCGCTCCCGCAGAAGGTTCAGCTGAGCCAGCTGCTCTTCCCCTTCGTCCTCCGTTCCGAAAACGAAAGCCTTTTTCCAGCGTCTTCCGCGAATTCGATACTTCACCGCGTAATTCTCCAGGTCCTCCCATTGGTCCGGGCCGATCTCCGTCAATCCGGTTTTCAGCAGGCGAAAGACATCCTCGTACCGCCAGCCCTCCTGCACGATATCCAGCAGCGCTAAGATAAACTCCACCGCCGGGTGATGGACGATGCTGCGCTTCTGATCGATGAACGAGGGAATCTCATATTCTTCGAATACCCGGCGAATCACCGATCCGCGGCCCTCCGTGTCATTGCAGATCACCGCGATGTCCCGATACCGCAGGCCGCCCTCCCGAACCAGATCGCAAATCGCCGAAGCGACGGTCTCCGCCTCGGTATAGAAGTTCGACGCTCGGCAAAAACGAATGGCTGTGATCTTTCCCTCATCAAAGTCACCGTTCATCGTAAATGGACGATTCGGATAGGAATACAGCTCCTGTTCCAGATAAAGCAGTTCTGCCGCTTTGCGGTCCGAACCGATGCGGTACTCCTCCGGAATTGCAGTCTCCGACCAGTCGATTCCCGCCTGCGCCGCGATCTTCGTCAGCCGGCTCGCCATTTTCCGGGCCAGCAGAAACAGGTCCCGATCCCCCGTGTTCCGCCCGCTGTCCGGATCGGAGGTCAGAACCACATTAACCTCCATCCCGTGGATCATCAGCTGACGGAGCAGCAGCAGGGATTTCGGTGTGAAGGAATCAAAGCCCGCGATCCAAATGCGGGATTCCTTGATCATTCTCGAACGGCCCACCGCGCTGACAAACAGACTCATATAGTCCTCCGTGTCCATGTACTTGCCGGCGATCCGTTCTTCATATTTCGAATAGATCCGGTAAACATCCTCCAGCTTTCTGCGCAGAAGGGAATGCTCCTCCAGCCCGTCAATGATCTCCGGCAGCTGGGTCGGATCGGTATTGAACTGTTTCAGCTCGATCACCAGATCGTTGATCAGCTCGATGAAGGAGGCCGCCTGCTTCATGCCTCGAAACGCTTTCAGCTCTTCCTCTTCCTCGGCGACGATCTTGGCGAAAAGCATGTGCCGGCCGTAGCGGTCGATGTGAATCCGACTGCTTCCCCCGGTTTCTCCGATGACTCGCGTTCCCAGCCTGGTCTGTGAAAGAACTTCCAGGTCCATCAGGCCTTCCACGCCCAGGCATTCGAAGGCGTTGCGCTCCGCCTGCAAGGTGAACTGGTCCGGCACCATGAGAATGACGCGCTCCGTTTCCGCAAGCGCGTCCAGCTCTTCTCTGATTTGATCGAACATAAAGCGGTCTTTGTCGATGTTTTCCCGTCCGTAGTAAATGTGAAGCATGGGATCCCTTTCAAATTATCAGCCATAGTGTCATGGAATGTTCCGCCGCGGGCAATCCGCGGCCACACCAACGATACTACACGGAAACGAGGGGAATTTCAACCCATCTCCGGACATCCGCTCATTCTTCACATCTCTTTTTCAGTTCCTCCCACCGGCGGTCCACCTCTTGCCGTATGCGTTCCAGCCGTTCCTGATTTTCCGCGCGGAACAAATGGCGAAACCGGCCCTGCGGCCGCAGAAAATCTTCGATGGGCAGCTTTTTTTTCGGTTGATAGTTCAAAATCCACCTTCCGTCCACCACCTCGAACAGCGGCCAATAACAGGTTTCCACCGCCAGGCGGCAAAGCTCGACGATATCCGCCGTCTCATACCGCCAGCCTCTGGGGCAGGGTGCCAGGACGTTGAGAAAGGCCGCTCCCTCGGTGTAGATCGCCTGTTCCGCCTTCCGGTGCAGGTCGCGAAAATTTTGCACGAAGGTGGTCTGAGCCACGTATGGAATATGATGGGCGGCGATAATGTCCGTCAGTTCCTTGCGATTCTGATCCTTGCCTGCGGAAACACTTCCCGCCGGAGTGGTGGTGGTGTCCGCGTACAGCGGCGTGGCTGAGGACCGTTGGATTCCGGTGTTCATATACGCCTCGTTGTCATAGCAGACATAAACCATGTCGTGATTTCGTTCCATGGCTCCTGACAGCGATTGAAACCCGATGTCATAGGTGCCGCCGTCCCCCCCGAAGGCGATGAATTTAAAAGGTTCCGGCACCGTCCCCTTTTTGTGGAGCGCCCGGTACGCCGCTTCCACCCCGCCGCAGGTGGCCGCCGCGTTTTCAAAGGCGTTGTGAATGAAGGAATCCTCCCAGGCGGTGTAGGGATACAGGAAGGAGGAGACCTCCAAACAGCTGGTGGCGCAGGAGATCACCGCGTGATCCTCCGGGTGCAGTCCTCGCAGTACGTTTCGCACCGCGATGGTTCCGCCGCAGCCCGCGCACATTCTGTGGCCGGGAGCCAGTCGCTCCGGCCGATCCATGACTTCTTTAAAGTGATAAGACATTGTTCCTTCTCCTATTCCCGAACGGACAAATACCGATAACGCGCGCCGATTTTTCCCGTCCGTTCTTCGTGAATCAATTCCTCGAATACGGAAATCACCGCTTCCGTCGTCACGTCCCGTCCTCCTAGTCCGTAAACATAGTTGGTGATGATGGGATGAAGCCACGCCCGATACAGCGACGCCGTCACATCGCCGCAGAGGGGACCGCAAAGGGTGCTGAAGCTCTCCGTCCGGTCCATGCAGGCTACCGCTTTCACCCCGGCCAGCGCTTTGGCCGTCTCCGCGGAGGGGAACGGCCGGAACATCCTGATCTTCAGCAGCCCCGCCTTGATCCCCCGCGAACGCAGTTCATCTACCGCGTCCTTGGCCGCCCCCGCCGCGGAGCCCATAATCACGATGGCGAATTCCGCGTCGTGCAGGCGATATTTTTCAACCGCTCCGTATCTCCGTCCGGACAGCGCCTCAAATTCGGAGCCCACCGCCGCCACTACCTGCGGAACATGCTTCATTCCTTCCAGCTGCGACCGTTTGGCTTCCATATAGTACTGCGTGACGGAATAAGGTCCTACCGCCAAGGGCTCCTTCCCATTGAGCAGATACTCCTGCGGGCGATATTCCCCTACGAAGTTTTTTACCTCCTCATCCGCCAGAAGCTCGATGTTCTCCACCGCGTGGCTGGTGATGAAGCCGTCCTGACAGATCATGATCGGCAGCCGCACGTCGGCGTGTTCCGCGATCCGATACGCTTGTATGAAATTGTCGTAGGCCTCCTGGTTGTTTTCCGCGAACAGCTGAATCCATCCCGAGTCCCTGGCGCCCATGGCGTCGGAATGATCCGCGTTGATATTGATGGGACCGGACAGTGCCCGGTTGACCAGCGCCATGGCGATGGGAAGGCGATCGGAAGCGGCGACGTATAACAATTCCCACATCAGCGCCATACCGCAAGAGGAGGTTGCGGTCAAGGTTCTGGCGCCCGCCGCTTCGGAGCCGATGCAGGCGCTCATGGCGCTGTGCTCGCTTTCCACCGGGACAAACACCGTGTCCACCTTCCCATCCGCCACAAAAGAAGAAAAATACTGCGGGATTTCAGTCGAAGGAGTGATGGGAAACGCCGCCATCACATCGGGGTTGATCTGCCGCATGGCTTCCGCAATCGCCTCGTTTCCGGAAAGCCGTTCTCTGATGGTCATCTACTCCTTCCCCTCCTTCATTATAATTGCCTCAAACGGGCACACTTTCGCACAGATTCCGCAGCCCTTGCAATGGTCGTAATCAAATGCCAGCCGCTTCTGGTCCTTCACCGGGATGGAGCTGTCCGGACAGACCGCCGTGCAGATCAGACACTGTTTACAGTTCTCTTCAAGCAATACCGGTGTCTCCACGCTCCACTCCCCCGTGGAAAAAAGCGCCGAGGTG
>CAUHLX010000173.1 GCA_959606705.1 uncultured Bacillota bacterium
CTTTGCTGGAGGACAGCGGCTATATGGCAAGAGTCGCGTTCGTCATGGATAAGCTCCTTCGGAAGATCGGCCTCTCCGGCCGTTCCTTTGTTCCCATGCTCATCGGCTTCGGCTGTTCGGTGCCGGCCATCATGGCCACTCGGACCCTGCCGAGTGAACGGGACCGAAAAATGACGATACTGCTCACTCCCTTTATGTCCTGCAGCGCCAAGCTGCCGATCTACGCCATGTTCACCGCCGCGTTTTTTCCGAGGCACGGTGCCCTGGTCATGATCTCACTGTACATTCTGGGCATTCTGGTGGGCATCCTCTACGGACTGTTTTTAAAACGCTTCTTCTTCCGCGGCAATCCGGTTCCTTTTGTCATGGAGCTTCCGGCCTATCGTTTCCCGGCGGCCAAGAGCGTGCTCCTGCACATGTGGGAGAAGGCCAAGGATTTCATTGTCCGGGCGTTCACCGTGATCTTTGTGGCCACCATTGTGATCTGGGTGCTGCAGAGTTTTGATTTCGGTTTCAACATGGTGGAAAACAGCGGCGACAGTATGCTGGCTTCGCTCGGCAAGCTGATCGCTCCCATTCTGGCGCCTCTGGGCTTCGGGCACTGGCAAGCGGCCACCGCTCTCATCACCGGTCTCACCGCCAAAGAAGCGGTGGTCAGCACCCTGGCGGTTCTCTTCGGCGCCAGCGAACCCGCGGCTCTGGCTTCCTTGCTGGGGCAGGCGTTCAGCCCTCTGGCCGCCTTCTCCTTCCTGGTGTTCTGTCTGCTTTACATGCCCTGTGTGGCCGCCATGGCCGCGGTGCGCCGGGAGCTGGGAAGCATGTGGAAGGCCCTCCTGGCTATGATCGCTCAGACCGGCGTAGCCTGGCTGGTGGCTTGCGTGGTCTATCAAGTGGGACGGCTGGTAATCGGAGGCTGAAAGAAATCCGATTGCCACAGGCAAGATGGCCTTTTCGTAATCGTCAAATAATCGGAACCTCCTTGAACCGTCGGGAGTTTTAGACCTTTGGCGTGCCGGGACCTTCGAAGCTTAGAAAATCCACGCTTTCGACTTTTGAAAAGAAAATCGAAATTTGAGTCGAAAAAAATGTAAATTTAAGGTGGATATGTTAGCCAAATAGCCTATATAGCGACCATTTCTCGGTTTTTTCGGCTTTTATGAAAATTTTTAAATATTGGGTCGAAATCAGCCTCGTCGTTTCGATCTATTGGGGTCATAATCTAAAAAAAGTCGAAAGGCTCCAAGATTTTCCCTTTGGTGTTGCTTAGTACCGCCTGGTATGTCCGGATGGTAACGAATCTGATTTGTGCTCCTTTTGCCGGGCTTGGGACTCCAAATTATTACTTTGTTTTCGGATTCCTCTCGGTCCCTAGATGAATCGCTGATTTTTTATATTGTGCAATCTAATTCGCAGCAAGTTTAGGGAAGATAAGAGAGTAGAAACGCCAAACCCGTTGAAATAGAAGGGTTGCGCTATTTGTCAGAATACACCAAAAACTTTTTCAAAAAATTTATCAGAAAATTCTTGACACCAAAGCAAAACGCGCTATAATGAAGATACAGACAGCGACAGATGGGAATACTCTACAGGGGTTAGCACAACCCAAGGAAGAAGAAACGGCGAGTGCCTCAGGAATCTGTTGGAAGACTGTAAAAGCTCAAAGTCAGGGGAAGTCAGGACGGAAGGATCCGGGAGGATTCTGCGGAAGGGAAACGGAAGATCTTTAGGGGTCCGAAATGAGAGGTGGATAACCTCGAAGGAGCCTGATGAAGAGGTCGGATTGGTCCCGAGGGATTCTGTGATCGGAGAAGGAAGTCCGAAGGAAGTAAATGATGAGAGCGAAGCGGTCGAGACGGATCCGAAAGGATTGCCATGAAGGATCTGTAGGAAATGAGAGAATCCCGTCGCTTGATATAAAAGCAGGTTTGTTTGAAACTTGTTAGAAAGGGTGTGATTCCACCGGAAATGTTAAATAACGAACAGCAGATGAGATAACGCTTGGTGTCGGATGTAGTGACAGCAGGCGTTATCTCGTTTTTGCGCGCCGCACTCTTTCAGCGGAGCACGGACGGATATTTCACGGTGGGTTTTAAAACGATGATGGAAAACGAAAAGAAGAATGGGCAGACCTCTTGCCTTACGGTTGGTGAAATCTCCAAGACATTGGGGATCTCTACGGAGATGATCCGTTTTTATGTGAAGGAGGGGATCATCAAGCCGCGGCAAAATCAAAACAACAGTTACTGGGAATATTCTTCGGACGACGTCATGCGCCTGTCCGACATTCTCTTTTACCGCAATCTGAACCTGTCGCCCAATGAGATCAAAAGCATCTTCGAAGGAATGCCCTTGCAGGACATCGGCGCTCTGATCGAAAGCAAGAAGATCGAAGCGCTGGAATACATTGAAAAGTACACGCGGATTCTGTCCGAGGTGCAGGAATGGGAAAAAGAGTATAAGAAAGAACTGTCACTGCTGGGACAGTTCAACATCGGAAGAATGCCCCCGGAAATCCGCAAGGACGGCTATTACGATGAAGCGGATCATATCGCTCACTACATTAAAAATAACCTGAACATGGGAAAGGACGATTGGGCTATCGCTTCCATTTCCTTCTTCTGCAATATCTACGAAGAGGAGCTGCAATGCAAGCGTTATCTTTCCTTGAACAAGACAGCCGCCAGTGCCGCCAAAAATTCCGATGAAGATATCATCGAGGAACAGGCGGAACGCTGCATCATTACGGAAGTCCATTGGAACGATGATATTCACGCCATGATCGACCCGCTGATCCATTACGCAGAGGAAAACGGCTTCGAGCTCAGCGGCGAGATATACGGACGGGAAAACACCAACTATTTTGTGGACGGAAAGCGGCTGGCTCTCTACCGCGTTTACGCGCCACTTAAGTAAATCGTGAATCCACGGCTGGTGATCAAATCCTAAAAAATAAATTCGTTTTTCCTATTGACCTCGGGGTGGCCCCGAGGTTTATTCTTTTTTGTAGCAAAAGGGATGGGGACGCGTTTCACAGGAGAGACGCGGGAAAGGAAGTGAGAAATCCAATGACAAAGGAAATGCTTCAGTTGGAAATGAGGAAAATACTCCGGCGCGACCGGGAGCAGATGCTGGCGGATCTGGCGGAGTTCGTGAAGATCCCCAGTGTCTCCGCGGACCTGCCCAATGTGGGTCACGCGCTGCATTACATTCTGGAGCTGGGGCGTTCTATGGGATTCGAGGCCAATTCCTTGCTGGATGGACGAGTCGGTGTCATTCAAACCGGAGAAGGAAATGAAACGCTGGGAATACTGGCCCATGTGGACGTAGTAGCTCCCGGAAACGACGCGCTTTGGGAGAGCCCTCCCTTCCGGCCGGTCATCCGTGAGGGCCGGATGTACGGCCGGGGAACGCTGGACGACAAGGGTGCGATCATCGCCTCTCTCTACGCTATGAAAGCCGCCCGCGAGGCCGGAGGCCCTTTCAAAAAAAAGGTTCAACTGATCCTCGGAACACAAGAGGAAGTCGATTGGACCGATATGCGGGAATATGTAAAAGCCTTTCCGCTGCCGGATTATGGCTTTACCCCGGACGGAGAATTTCCCCTCTGCAACATCGAAAAAGGCGGTCTGGACCTGGATCTGATCTTTCCCTTAGGCGAAACGGAAAACAGTCCCTCGTCGAATGTTCTCGTGACCGAAGGTCCCGGAACGAGCAAACCGGAAGCCGAAGGCTTAGAGCTGCTCGCATTGGAAGCGGGAACCGCCTTCAATATTGTCCCCGGCAGCTGCCGCGCCATTTTATCCGGACCCAATGGCAGTCAGACCATTGAAGTTTCGGGAAAAGCGGTTCATTCCTGTCAGCCGGAAAAAGGAGTCAACGCCATATTTCTAATGGCGGATCAGCTGCGAGACATGGAGTTGAAAGAAAACCGTCTTTTGAATCTGCTCAGCATGATTCAAGACCGATTTGCGGATTTGTACGGTGAAAAACTAGGACTAGCCAGTGAAAGCGAATATTACAACGGAGAATTCGTGGACAAAAACGTGTTTTCGCCTACGATCTTCCGGGCCGATCCCACGACTGCGCGAATTCACATCAATGCCAGGTTCCCCTATGGCGAGGACCCGGAACGCCTCATTGGAAAACTCAAGGAGCTGGCTTCCGAATTTGGGGGCGATACGGAAAATCCCTCGATTCTCCCCGCCGTCTACGTGAGTAAGGACCGGCCTTTTATCAGCGCTTTCGCGGAGGCCTACACGGAAGCTGCGGGTCTGCGGAACGAATTCGTCCTGGCATACGGCGGTTCTTACGCCAAGGCCATGCCTAACGTGGTTTCCTGGGGGCCGATTTTCCCGGGGGAGGAGGATACCTGCCACGAAGAAAACGAGTACATTTCCCTTGATAGCTTGATGGAGAACGCCGCTATTTTCGCCTTTGCCATCAGCAATATCGTGTTCAGTGAAGCTTCTTTCCGTTAAAGGCAAACGCAACGCGATATTCATCCGATTTCATCACATGGTTCTACATACAGAAAGGAGACGACTATGGATACGTTCGGTATTTTCAGTTTAATTCCCGTTTTAATCATCATCGTATTCGCAGTGCTCACAAAAGATACCTTTATTTCACTCTTCGCCGGAATTGTGGTGGGGTTCGTCATGCTGGCCCACGGCAATCCGCTGAACGCCTTCAACAGCTTCTTGGACAGCCTTTACACCGTCATGGCCGAAAGCAACACCGCTTGGGTTCTGATGCTGTGCGGCCTCTTCGGTTCTCTCATCATGCTCATGCGGGAAGCCGGCGGCGTTCTGGGCTTCTCCCACGCGGCACAAAAATTCTTGAAAACCAGAAAATCCTCTATGATCGGCGCCTGGATCCTGGGCATCATCGTCTTTGTGGATGACTATCTTAACTGTCTGGCCGTAGGCGCCGCGGTTCGGGATATCACGGACAAGCACCGGGTTTCCCGGGAAATGCTGGCCTACATCATCAATTCCACCGGTGTCACGGTCTGCGCTATTATCCCCATTTCCACCTGGTCGGCCTACATGGGCGGACTGATGGAAAAGTCGGACATGCTGAACGGACTGTCCGTCACCTCCGCCTACCTCCACGCCATTCCCTTCGTAGTCTATGGCTGGCTGGCAGTGGTGCTGGTCCCCCTGTTCTGCCTGGGAATCCTGCCCTTGTTCGGGCCCATGAAACGAGCGGAACAGCGTGCTCTGGAAACCGGCGAGGTCCTCTCTCCCGACGCGAAGGCCGCCTTGGTCGAGCTTCCGGATGACGAGAAGAAATTCGAAGGCAAGCAGTGCCGCGCCATCAATTTTATCGCCCCCATCGTACTGGTGGGCATTCTCACCGTAGCGGCGGACGATATTCTGGTCGGTCTGTTTGCCGGAATCGCCCTCTGCTTCGTCATGTATCTTCCTCAGCGTCTGCTGACTGTCAAACAGTTTTTCAACAGCATCATGGACGGCTTGATCGATATGTTTCCCACTCTGGTGATCATCATTCTTTCCTATACGCTGATCGAAGTGAACGGACAACTGGGTCTGATCGATTTCGTGGTGGCCACCGCTTTGAAAACCGTCAGTCCCGCCTTGCTGCCGGTCACCATTTTCGTAGTGATCGGACTGCTGTCCTTCGCCTCCGGGAGCTTCTGGGGCTTGGCGGCTATCGCCTTCCCCATCGTAGCTCCTCTGGCTGCCGCGCTGGGCGTCAACGGCTTCCTGTGTGCCGGCGCTCTGATCTCCGCGGTCTGCTTCGGCGGGCACATCTGCATGTACTCCGATACCGTAATCCTCACCTCCGCATCCACTCAATCCACTAACGCGGAATACTTCAGAACCTCGGCCCCCCTCATCGGCGCAGCCTTCATAGGCGCGATCCTTCTGTTCCTGATTTTAGGCTTCGTCATGTAATGAATGATTCGGGGGCTTCGGTGTTCAAATCCTATCCTCGGAGAAGCATCGACCGAATAACAAAGAACAGAAGACCGGATTTCAATCCGGTCTTCTTATTTTATCAGTGATGTAAGCTGTCCCGTGTAAAACAAGGTCAGCTGATGCATGGCTCTGGTACAGGCCACATAGAGCAGACCACGATCATACTCCGTGGAATAGGCGCCGTCATCCGCGTCGACAAGAACCACCTGATCAAACTCCAAGCCTTTGGAC
>CAUHLX010000174.1 GCA_959606705.1 uncultured Bacillota bacterium
GCCGTCCCGCCGTGTTCTGGCGTCCCGCGTCTTGTCTCTTTCGTAACGGTAAATGATATACTTCTTCGCCGCGTCCTTCCGCTCACTGGCCATCAGGAAATCCTCCACCAGATCCTGAATATCCTCCACGTTGATCAGACGCTCCGAACGCTCTACCCGTTTCTCGATGGCCGCCGAAATATCCGCCGCCAATTTTTCATCCACTCCCAGCCGGGTCTCCTGCATGGCGTTCTCAATGGCGATCCGAATCTTGCCACCGTTGAAATTCACCTGAGATCCGTCCCGTTTCACTACTGTCTTCATAATTTTTCTTCTCCCCGTCTCACTTCGTCTGCTTCATTTTCTTCTGCCTATACGTCCTTCGCGGTCTTGGACAAACACACCCGTCCGGTCATAAAACGTGCCGCACCTTTGTTTTCATGGGTTTACGGCACTTCTACGCGCTTCCTATATGTAGTTATATTTTTAAATTACGAACCCATTATATAGTATAAGCATTCGTAATTCAAGGAGTTTTCTATGATTTTTGCCTGCGGCTGATCGAAGACGGCTCCCTGGTGATTTTCGGCAAATTTATACCGATGTGTGAAAACGAGACCATCGGATAAAAATTTGACTTCCCGCTTCATAGATTGTATAATTGTATACAAGAATACAAAACAAGAAAGGAAGACAACATGGGCAAGACTTTAGCTTACAAGATTCTTGAAAATCATCTTCTGGAGGGAAACATGGTTCCCGGAGAAGAAATCACCATTCAAATGGATCAGACTTTGACTCAGGACAGCACCGGCACCATGGTCTATCTCCAGCTGGAAGCGCTGGATCCGGATCAGGTCAAAACCCAGCTTTCCGTGGCTTATATCGACCACAATATGCTACAGACCGGTTTTGAAAACGCCGATGATCACGAATTTATTAAAAGTGTGGCCAAACGCCACGGAGTTCTCTTCTCCAAACCCGGAAACGGCATCTGCCACCAGCTCCATCTGGAAAGCTTCGGCGCTCCCGGAAAAACCCTTCTGGGCTCCGACAGCCATACCCCTACCGGTGGCGGGCTGGGAATGATCGCCATCGGCGCAGGCGGATTGGATGTGGCGGTGGCCATGGCTAAGGGCACCTACAGCCTGACCGTTCCTCAGGTCATCGGAGTCAAGCTGTCCGGCGCGCTCAATCCCTGGGTCTCCGCCAAGGACGTCATTTTGAAAGTGCTGCAGGAGCTGTCCGTCAAAGGCGGCGTCGGCAAAATCGTGGAGTATTTCGGAGAAGGAGTCCGGTCTCTGTCCGTTACCGACCGCGCCACCATCACCAACATGGGCGCGGAGCTGGGAGCGACCACCTCGGTGTTCCCCAGTGATGAAAACACCCGGGACTTCTTGAAATCTCAAGGCCGGGAGCAGGACTTTTCTCCCCTCTCCGCAGATGCGGACGCGGTGTACGATCAGCTGCTGGAGATCGATCTGTCTCAGCTGGTGCCGCTGGCCGCCAAGCCTCACAGTCCGGACAATGTGGACACCGTGAAAAACATCGGCGGCATCAAGGTGGATCAGGTCGCCATCGGCAGCTGCACCAATTCCTCCTATGCGGATCTGATGAAGGTAGCCGCGATTTTGAAAGGCCGCAAGGTCAACGAGAATGTGAGCCTGGTCATTTCTCCTGGCTCCAGCAAGATTCTCTCCAAGCTGGCCAAAAACGGAGCATTGGCTGACATGATCGACGCCGGAGCTCGGATCATCGAAAATGGCTGCGGTCCCTGTATCGGCATGGGACAGTCCCCCAAGTCCGGCGGAATCTCTCTGCGGACCTTCAATCGAAACTTTAAAGGCAGAAGCGGAACCAAGGATGCCTCCATCTATCTGGTGAGTCCCGAAACCGCCGCGGTATCGGCCATCACCGGAGTCCTCACCGACGGGCGGGACAGCGGCTATTCCCTGCCGGAAATTCCGCCGGAGACCTTCCTGTTCAACGATAATTTCGTGGTTCACCCGGAGCATTATAATAAGGAAAACACTCCGGTAGCCATGGGTCCCAACATCAAGCCCTTCCCGCTGAACGAGGCCCTGCCGGACACCCTGTCCGCCACGGTGACTCTCAAAGCCGGGGACAACATCACCACGGACGACATCATGCCTTCGGACTCCAGGCTCCTGCCCTTCCGTTCCAACGTGCCGCACCTGTCCAATTACTGCTTTGAGGCCATCGACAAGGATTTCCCCGCTCGCTGCCGGGAAGCCAAAAACAGCGTCATCGTCGGCGGCGACAACTACGGACAGGGCTCCAGCCGGGAACACGCGGCTCTGGTTCCCCTGTATCTGGGAGTCCGGTTTGTCCTGGCCAAATCCTTCGCCCGGATTCACCGCTCCAACCTGATCAACAGCGGAATTCTGCCCCTGGTCTTTGAGAATCCCGCCGACTACGACGAACTGGTTCTGGGACGCCGCCTCTATATCGAAAACGCCCGAGAGCAGGTGAAAAATCAGATGATCGTAATCAAAGACGCGGACAATGGTCGGGAGTACCGGGTGATTCCCAGCTTCTCCCAGCTGGAACTGGAAATGATTCTGGACGGCGGCAAGATCAACATGCTCAAGAAATAGAGCCCGGACCGCCGAACGCACCGGAATTGCTCAAGTATGAATGAAGAAAGGACTTTCGATATGGATTATCAAAAAGCGTTTGAAGAGATCGTCGCCCAGCAGCTGGCCCGCGTGGAACGGCTGAAGGCGGACACCGGTTTTCTGGACTATCAGTCTCTGGACAAAATCATCATCGGCGTCATCGGCGGGGACGGCATCGGCCCCGCCATCACCGCTCAAGCCCGCCGGGTTCTGGAAGAGCTGCTGTCGGAGCAGGTCGCCCTTGGCAAGGTGGAATTCCGCACCATCGACGGTCTGACCATCGAAAATCGGGCCGCCGCCGGAAAAGCGATTCCTGACGACGTGCTGGAGGAAATCAAGAAATGCCACGTCCTTTTGAAGGGCCCCACCACCACTCCCCGCAAGGGCGACCGGTGGGCCAACGTGGAAAGCGCCAACGTGGCCATGAGAAAGGCGCTGGACCTCTTCGCCAACGTGCGGCCGGTCAAGGTTCCCGAATTGGGGGTGGATTGGACCTTCTTTCGTGAAAACACGGAATGTCTGTACGCCATGGGCAGTCAGGGTTTGAATATTACCGACGATTTGGCCATCGATTTTCGGGTCATCACCACCCAAGGCACGGAGCGGATTGCCCGTCAGGCCTTTGAATACGCCAAGAACAACGGAAAGACCCGGGTGACCATCGTTACGAAGGCCAACGTGGTCAAGACCACCGACGGCAAGTTTCTGGAGGTCTGCAAGCAGGTGGCCAAGGATTATCCGGGCATCGAGGTGGACGACTGGTACATCGATATCATGACCGCCAAGCTCATCGACGAAAAACGCCGCAGCCAATTTCAGGTCCTGATCCTGCCCAACCTCTACGGCGACATCCTCACCGACGAAGCCGCCGAATTTCAGGGCGGCGTAGGCACCGCGGGCAGTATGAATCTGGGCAAGCGCTATTCCATGTTCGAAGCGGTTCACGGCTCCGCTCCCCGCATGGTGGAAGAAGGCCGGGACCAGTACGCCGATCCCTGCAGCGTAATCCGCGCCGGCGCCATGCTGCTGTCCCACATCGGCTTCCAGCGGGAAGCCGATCAGTTGACCAAGGCCTTGGACCTCTGCACCGTTACGGAACGGAAGCTGTCCATCACCGGCCGGGAGGACGGCGCTACCGGCGCGGAGTTTGCCGACTACATTCTGGAAACGGTAAAACGGTGTTAGAATGGAAGCCGTTTTACTGAAATCCCCGATGGTCCCCTCACTATCGGACCATCTGTTTGAACGGCTGCAAACCGATATTCTCAACGGTACGCTGGCTCCGGGGGAAAAATTGACCGAGCAGCGTGTCTGTGACGAATACGCGGTCAGCCGGACTCCGGTGCGGGAGGCCTTCCGCCTCCTGGAACGGTCCGGCCTCATCGAGACCATTCCCAACCGAGGCGCCTTCGTGGTGGGTTTCAGCCGACAGGATTCGGAGGACATGTACGAGCTGCGCAAAGCCTACGAGGTGCTGGCGGTTCGCTGGGCGATTTTGCGAATGACCGACGAGGAACGCGCCGCTCTGGCCGAAGCTTATGAATTCATGGAGTTTTACACCAAAAAAGGGGACGGCGGCAAAATGCTGGCCATCAACATGAATTTTCATCAGCTCATATATAATGGCTCTCACAACCGCATGCTGGCAAACGTCCTCTCCATGTATCAGGTCTATACACAGGAAACGCGCGGCGGCAGGACCTACACGAAAAAGGGTCTGAACGAAGTGCTGGCGGAGCATCGTCAAATCTACGAGGCGTTTCGAAATCGAGATCCGCAAGCCGGAGAAACGGCGATGATCACTCATCTGGAGCACGCAAAACAGCGCGCTCAAAACGAGAGGACTTGACAGAGCGATGGAAAATCGAGTACGGAAATTGGAACAGCTGTTGGAAGATCACACGCTGCGCAGTCTCATCCCCTTATCCCCGGAGCCGGGGCTTTCCGCTTCCCAAGCGGCCTCGCTCCTGTCCATCCACAGAACCGACGCCAGCCGTCTCCTGAGCGATTTGAACCGGGACGGCAAGGCGCTTCGCGTTTCCGGCAAGCCGGTCCGCTACCTGTGGAAGAGTGCCCTGGAACAAGTTCTGGGGCACCCCGTGGATTCGGGCTTTTTAAATATGTCTCAACTGCAGGCTCTCTGCTGCGGGCGGAGCGCGCCTGCTCAGCCCTCTATTTTTCAACGGTACTTCAACACGAAATGGTTTCCCTCACAGATCGTGGACAAAGCCAAGGCGGCCATCTCTTATCCGCCTCGGGGCCTTCACACCTTGATCTTGGGACCCACGGGAAGCGGCAAGAGCTTTTTAGCCGAAATCATGTACCGTTATGGCCTGGAAATCGGTCGTTTTCAAAAGGGCGACCCTTTGATTCGATTCAACTGTGCCGACTACGCCAACAACTCTCAGCTTCTTCTTTCACAGCTGTTCGGTCATGAAGCCGGCGCTTACACGGACGCGCGCGGGGATAAAAAAGGGCTGGTGGAGCTGGCTGGCAAAGGAATTCTCTTTCTCGACGAAGTCCACGCGCTGCCGAAGAGCGGACAGGAAATGCTGTTTTCCATCATCGATAAAGGGGTTTACCGCCGAATGGGCGAAACCTCCGCGGAACACTCTACCAGCGTACTCCTGATCCTGGCCACCAATCACCATCCGAAGGAGAGTCTGGAAACCACCTTTCTCCGCCGAATCCCCATGATCATCAGCTTGCCCCCTCTGTCAAAGCGCAGTCCCATGGAGCGTCTTCACCTGATCAAGAATTCCTTTTCCGAAGAGAGCAAGCTGCTGGGAAAACCGATCATCGTGGACCGGGAGGTCCTCAATGTCCTGATGCGTTACGAATGTCCCGGCAACATCGGTCAGCTTCAGACGGACATCAAGAATATCTGTTCCCGCTCCTACCTCAGCGCCGCCGACACCGCGCTC
Organism: uncultured Bacillota bacterium; assembly: GCA_959606705.1. Lineage (GTDB taxonomy): Bacteria > Bacillota > Clostridia > Peptostreptococcales > Anaerovoracaceae > CAUHLX01. The sequence goes on from CAUHLX010000174.1 coordinate 5,543, forward strand.
CACATCAAGCTGAACGAACTGCCGGAGCATATGATCTTGCAGACGCTGTACGCGCCCAAGCGTCCCCTGGCGGCATCGATCTGCCGGACCGATCTGTACGTTTTCCCTCCTCGTGAGAATTCCGGTCGGGAAAAACCGCTTTCCTTCCCGGAGCTGGTGAAAGACGAGGCCCGGAACGGTCAGAGCGCAAAGGAGCTCCGCAAGGCGGCGGAAACCTATCTGCGGCAGTTTCAGTATTCCTGTGATGATTTTTTCATAGAATCGCCGGAAGCCTACGAACAGCTAGAACAAGCTGTGGCTGCCCTTTCTCCCGATCCGGACCAGCAGAGCTGCCTCACCGCCGGTTTATACTTTTTCCTGGAAGCCCTTCGGCAAGGAGCTTTCGTTTCAAAAGCGCTGGCGGATCAGATTCACGTTCTCGCGTCTCACGCGCCTCCGTATCCTTCCTGCTTGAAAGCCGTCACGCTGATCCGGCCCACCGTCGATTATTTCGGGGTCTCCCGGACGCTGACCGCCGATCTGCTGGCCTGGCTCCATTCCGTTTTGGAGCTGGAAACGAAAAAAGACAACCGCATCTATCTCCTTTCCTCTCATGAGGAAGACAATGAAACCATT
>CAUHLX010000175.1 GCA_959606705.1 uncultured Bacillota bacterium
GTTAGATCCTTTTCTTCGATGAGAATGGAGCCTCCCTGATCCGCCACCACCTTGGCGTTGAAATACTGGTGATTCCCCGTAACATTGGGAGACGGAATCAAAATGGAAGCCTTCCCGCAGGCGGTGATCTCCGAAATGGTGATGGCTCCGGAGCGGCTGACGATCAAATCCGCCGCGCAGAGGTATTCGTTCATGTTGTCCGCGTAGGCCATGACGGTGATGTTTCCGTCCAGGGGAACTCCCTTCTGCGCCAGCAGCTTCATGCTCTTGTCGTAAAACACCTTGCCCGTGACGAAGAACAGGCGCATCCCCGGCATCTCCGAAAGGCTCTTGGCCACCTCCGCCATGGTGCTGTTGATCTTATCCGCTCCCCGGCTGCCGCCGAAACAGAGCACCACGAATTCCTTCGGCCCAATCCCCAGCTTGCTGCGGTAATCGATGACGCCGCTGGTAAGAAACGCTTTGCGGATGGGATTTCCCGTCACCACCAGCTTCTCCTTGTGTTTGAAGTATTCCTCCGATTCCGGAAAGCTGACGAACACCTTGTCCACGTAATTCTCCAGCATTCGATTGGTCACGCCCGGCAGCGCATTCTGCTCGTGTATGTAGGTCTTAATCCCTATTTTATGCGCCGCGCGGACCACCGGACCACAGACGTAACCGCCGGTCCCGATGACCAGATCGGGCTGAAACCGCCGGAGAATTTCCTTGGCCTGATGATTTCCCTTCATCAGATCCCTCATCGTTCCCACGTTCTTCCACAGCTGTTTCCTGTGAAATCCGCTGACCGTGATGAACTCGATGGGATAACCGCTTTTGGGAACCAAGTCCTTTTCCAGGCCCCGTTCCGTTCCCACAAACAGGATTTCCGCCTGGGGATTTTTCCGTCGGATCTTATCCGCGATGGCTACGGCCGGATAGATGTGTCCGCCCGTTCCGCCGCCCGTCATAATCACTTTCATTTGAGCTAGTGTCCTCCTTTTGTCTTCCGCCGTTCCAAAGGCCTGGGCCTGCTACCTGGGCGAATGTCGAGATATATTCAGCATGACTCCCATGGAGCCCATAAACAGCAGCAGCGCGTTGCCCCCGTAGCTGACGAAGGGCAGTACCACGCCGGTGGGCGGCATGGAGGACGTGACTACCGCGATATTCAAAATCACCTGGACCGCCAGCATGATGGTGATGCCCGAGGCCACCAGAGTCCCGAACAGGTCGGGTGCGTTGAGGGCGATATGGCAGCAGCGCCAAATCAGGACGATATAGGCCAGGATCAACAGGATACAGCCCACGTAGCCCAACTCCTCGCCGATGATGGCGAAGATGAAATCATTCTGCGGTTCGGGAAGGTACAGCGTTTTCTGAATGCTCTTGCCCAGACCTACGCCGAAGAGCCCGCCGGAGCCCAAGGCCAGCAGAGACTGGACCACCTGATACCCGTCGCCCAAAGGATCTTGAAAGGGATCCAGGAAGCTCATCAATCGCTCCCGTCGGTATTCGGAAGTGATGATCAGGGCGAAAATGCCGGCGCCGCCAAGTCCTACGATTCCGAAGATGTAGGCCAGATTCAGACCGGCCACAAACATCATTCCCACCATGATGGCGGCCAGGGTAATCGCGGTGGACATATTCGGCTGCTTCATGATCAGTCCGAAGTAAACGCCGGTCAGCGCAAACAGCGGGAGTACGCCTCGGGTAAAAGAGCGGATCCGGGTCGGGTCCTTACTGAGATACCAGGCCACGAACACGATGACGCAGGCTTTGGAAATTTCTCCGGGCATGATGGTGAACCCGCCCACGCCGATCCACCGGGTGGCCCCGTGAGAGCTTTGACCCAGAGGAGTAAACACCAAAACCAGCATGACCAGACTAGCGAGCAGCAGAAAGGGGGCGAACCGCTCCAGCCGGTGATAATCGAAAAAGGCCATGAAAATCATGCCGCATAGCCCCAATACCGCCCAGGTCCCGTCCGATTTCAAATATTTGTACGGATCTCCGGAAGCGTTGATGGCGCTGTAATAGCTGGCGCTGAACACCATGATCACTCCGAAAACCACCAAGCCCATGACGAGGATGGTCAGGACAAAATCCCCCGATTTCATCTGATGCTTTTTTTTGTCCTTTTTCCTTCCCATAACTTCTCCTGTTTTCTCAGAATTCCCTACTTCTCCAAATTGGCGACACAGGCTTTGAAATGCCGTCCTCGCTGCTCATAGCCGGTGTACATATCCCAGCTGGCGCAGGCGGGCGAAAGCAGAACGGTGTCTCCCGGTTCCGCCGCCGCAAAAGCTTCCTTTACACAGGCATCCATATCCTTACATAAAACGATGCTGTGAAAACCCAGATGCTCGGCGGCGGCTTTGAGCTTCTCCGCCGTGGCGCCCAGCAGGACCAGCTTTTTTACCTTACCACGAAATGCTTGGATAAATGTGTCGAATTCCGATTTTTTATCGTAACCGCCGGCGATGAGCACGATGGGGCCGGAAATGGCTTCCACCGCTTTGATCGAAGCGTCGGGGTTGGTCCCCTTGGAATCGTTGACGAAGCGCACTCCGCCCACCTCTCCGCAGAATTCCAGACGGTGCTCCACGCCCTGAAAGCCGCGCAGAGTCCGGCCGATCACCTCCGCGGGCACACCGGCAAAGAAACTGATCGCCGCCGCCGCCAAAGCATTCTCCAGATTGTGGGCCCCCGGGATCTGCAACTCGTCCGTCCCGCAAATTTCCGTCCGCTTTCCCGTCCCATCCGCGACGGTGATCTTTCCGTCCCGGACAAAACAGCCGGGAGCGAACTCTTTGGTCTTGCTGAACGGCACCACACAAGCGGGACAGCCCTCGGCCTTGGCCCAGGCACCCGGATCATCGTAGTTGACCACAAAATAATCCGAAGGCGTCTGTCTGGCATAGATCTTAGCCTTGGCCGCCGCGTAATTTTCCAGGGTTCCGTGCCGGTCCAGATGGTCGGGCGTAATGTTCAGCAAAGCGGAAACCAGCGGATGAAACTCTTTGGTCGTCGCCAGCTGAAAGCTGCTGGCCTCCGTCACCATCCAAGTATCCGGCGGCACGGAAACCGCTTTCGACACCACGGCGATTCCCACGTTTCCCACCACCTCCGTCTTTCGTCCGGCGTTTTTGAAAATTTCACCGGTGAGCACGGTGGTGGTGGTTTTTCCGTTGGTGCCGGTGATGGCCACGTATTTTCCCGTTCCGATCCGGTATGCCAGCTCCAGCTCGCCGATCACCTCCGCGCCGGCCGCCTTGGCCTCCTGTACGAAGGGAAGCGCCGTGGGCACCCCGGGGCTCATGACCACCAGGTCAAACTGTTCCGGACGCTCCGGCTCCCTTCCGAAGCAGCAGGACGCGTTTTGATTGGCGAAAAATCCTTGTACCTGAGGAGCGATTTCATCCTCTCCTTTTTTATCGTAAACAGTGACCTTCGCGCCCAGCTTCAAACACGCCTCCGCCGCCGCGATTCCCGACTTTCCCATTCCCACGATCAGTACGTTTAACTTAGTCCAATCCATTTTCATTCCTTCTTTCAAATTTTACCGCATCTTTAAAGGGCAATCGGCCCGTTTTTTCCTGTTTCACTACCGTAGAATCAGCATGCTCAAGATGCACAGCAGCAGCGTCACCGACCAGAATACCGCCACTACCTTCACTTCCTTCCAGCCGCAGAGCTCGAAATGATGGTGAAGCGGCGCCATCTTGAACACCCGTTTGCCTCTGGTCTTGTAGCTGAATACCTGTATGATCACCGAAAGAGCTTCGGCCACGTAAACGCCGCCGGCGATGGGAATGATCATTTCGATATCCATTAAAATCGCCGCCGCCGCAATCCCCCCACCCAGAGCCAGGGAACCGGTGTCTCCCATGAACACCTTGGCAGGATGGCGGTTGAACATCAGGAAGCCCAGACAGCCTCCCGCCAGCGCCGCGCAGAATACCGAAGTGGCGGTAAACGTATAGGTGACGCCTACGATGGCCAGAAACAGCGCCACGATCAGTGTGACCCCCGAGGCCAGGCCATCCAGGCCGTCCGTCAGGTTGACGCTGTTGACCATGGCTACCACCACGAAGGCCACGAAGGGCACGTAAAAAATACCGAAATTCCAATATTCGTTAAGGAAAGGAATAAACACGCTGGTACCGTAGACCGAAACGCTTGCCTGATACAACGCCAGCGCCGCGGCAATGATGATTTGCAGCACCAGCTTTTGAGCGGCGGTCAGTCCCAGATTCCGGTGCATGACCACTTTGATGAAGTCGTCCATAAAGCCCAGCGCTCCGAACGCCAGAAAGGCCACCAGAATAATGATCATGTCTCGATTCACTCGACCTGCCGTCAAACAGGTAAGCACCACTCCCAGCATGATGGCGATGCCGCCCATGGTCGGGGTCCCCGACTTGGCCATGTGGCTCTTGGGCGCGTCCTCCAGAATGTTCTGGCCCGCCTTGAGCCGGCGCAGCATGGGGATGAACACCCAGGTCAGCGCCGCGGTGATGAGAAACGAGACGACAATCGGTATCAGCAGTTGTCTATAATCCATTCCGTACTCCTTAACAATTTATCCTATAAGTGTTTGCCTGCCAGCAGAAACTGAGAGATCTCTCCCATTTCCTGAGCGTGAGGCCCTTTCACCAAAACAGTGTCACCTTCTCGAAGCAGACCGGAAAGCTGACTCAACAGATCCTTTTTCACTTCAAAATAGTAAACCAGATTCCCCTTCGACGCACCTCGCGCGCCGTCGGCGATATATTGGCCGAAAGCCCCTACTGATATTACCACATCGGCGCCGTGATTGGAAGCGTATTCCCCCACCTGTTCATTGTATTCCACCGACTTGTCACCCTGCTCGGTAATCCCTCCCAGAATGGCGACCCGGCGCTGTTCCCCCACCTCTGCCAGCACGTCGAGAGCCGACATGGAGGAAGCGGGATTTCCATTGTAAGTATCGTCGATCAGCTTGATTCCCCCGCCCACCTCATGGATATTCAAACGGTTTTTTACCACCGTCATCTTCGCCAATCCTTCCGCCGCCTGTTTCATGGTAATGCCGAACTGCGTGCCCATAGCCACGGCCAGCATGGCGTTCAGCGCGTTGTGCCGTCCGGGAATCGGCAGATGAAATTTTTGGGTTTCTCCCTGGTGCTCAAGGGTGAAGGACACTCCCTTCTCTCCGGAGCTGACCCAATCGGAAAGAACGAAATCGCAGGTCTCCCGGCGTCCCGCTCTCACGATGGCGAAGTCGCCCTCGTACCCCTGCTGTTTCTCTTTTTTCTCCCGGATCACCCGTTCCACGGATTCTGCCGAAAGCAGTTCGTCCTCGTCGTTGAGATAGAGCACGCTGTCCGGGCCGAAGAAATCGGTAATCTCCATCTTCGCCCGCAGAATGCCTTCCTTGCTTCCTAAATATTCGATGTGGGAGGTGCCGATATTGGTGATCATGGCCGCCTCGGGACGGACGATGTCCGCCAGCGCGTGCATCTCGCCAAAGGCACTCATACCCATTTCAAAGACGCCGGCTTCCGTGTTCTCCTCCACGCGGAACACCGTGAGGGGAAGTCCCGTCTCACTGTTGTAATTTCCAAGATTGCACACCGTATCATACTTTTCCGAAAAAATGCGATAGAGCATTTCCTTGGTGGTGGTCTTGCCGATGGTTCCCGTTACGCCCACCTTGCGGATGGAAAAGAGGGACAGATAATAGGAGGCCAGATGATGAAGCCCTTTCAGGGTATCCGGCACCAAAATCAGAGAAATGCCCTTTTCCAGGGCCAGCTCCCGCAGCTCCGGCTCCTCTCGGGAAATCAAGGCCGCCGCACAGCCCGCGGCCGCCGCTTTTCCCAAAAAACGATGTCCGTCGGTCTGCTCTCCCCGCAAGGCCACAAATAGATCTCCCGCTTTTACCTCTCTGGAATCGATTGCAACCCCTGTAATCAATTTGTCCATTCCCTCGACGATTAATGCACCGTCCGCCCCTTTTGCCGCGTCATAAATGCTGAGCTTTTTCATCCGTTTTCACTCCTCAATCAACTGTTTCGCCGTTTCCTTGTCGTTAAAATAATTTTTTGCCGCTCCGATGATTTGATAATTTTCGTGACCCTTGCCCGCAATCAGGATCACATCACCGTCCCGATA
>CAUHLX010000176.1 GCA_959606705.1 uncultured Bacillota bacterium
GATGATCAGCATCACCCAGCAGACCACCTTCGTGCAGTTGATGATGAAGGTGTAAAGCACCGGGTCCAGCTTGGTCCTGTTCAGAGCCTTCTTCATCACCTTGCTCAATATGATGATGGCAATGTATCCGCACAGAAAAATCAGCAGCGCCGTGCCGATGTGAAATAAAATCCCGATGATACGTTCCGAGGTAATCAGATTTTTCATGTGTTCCCACTCCTCCAATATGTTTTTATCATTGGTATAGGCGTCCATCGCGGCGGCCGCGGCCCCGCTCATATCGCCGTTTACAATCTCCTTCAGCGTTTCCTCATTCATGAAAGCTCCCCCAAAAACTCCCGTTCTCCAATCACGATGCTCTTAATCCCTAAGATTCTTCATTATAATATATGAATGATCCCATTTGTCAATGCGGATTGAAGAAAGGAATGAAAAAGGAGCGCCGGGGCTTCCCCTCCCGTCACTCCTTCGGTAATTTCGGCATGCTTCTCAATGCCGTCCGGATCTCCGGCGTTCCAGCTCCTTCAGAATCTTCTTTCGCAGACGGATGTCATCCGGAGTCACCTCCACCAGCTCGTCGTCATTGATCCACTCCAGCGCTTCCTCCAGCGTAAAGATACGGGGAGGCGACAGCTTGACCGAGTCGTCGCTTCCGGCGGCACGCATGTTCGTGGCTTTTTTGGCCTTGCAGGGATTGACCACCATATCTTCGTTCCGGCTGTTCATCCCCACGATCATCCCCTCGTAAACCTTAGTGCCGGGATTGACGAACATGGTTGCCCGTTCACTGATATTGAACAGCGCGTAAGGAGTGGCCACGCCTTCCTCCTGCGCGATGATGGCCCCGTTGCTCCGCTGGGGAATTTCTCCCTTGTACGGCTCATAGCAGGCGAAACGGCGCTCGAAGGTTCCTTCGCCGCGGGTATCGTTGATAAACTCCGTCCGATACCCCAGCAGTCCTCTGGTGGGTACCATATAGGTCAGGCGGGCGTAACCCGATTCGTCGGTCACCATGTTCTTCATGATGCCCTTTCTCAAATTCAGCTTGGAGATGATCGTACCCACGTAGTCCTCGGGCACGGAAATCAGCACTTCCTCGATGGGTTCCAGCAGGTTCCTGCCCTCGTGATGCATGATGACCTCCGGCTTGGAGACTGCCAGCTCGTAGCCCTCTCTGCGCATGTTTTCGATAAGGATGGACAGATGCAGCTCGCCCCTGCCCGATACCTTGAAGCCGTCCGTGGTTTCCAGCGGCTCCACCAGCAGGCCCACGTTGACCTCCAGTTCCTTTTCCAGCCGTTCCTTGATGTGACGGGTGGTGACGAATTTGCCCACCTTCCCCGCGAAGGGCGACTTGTTGACCATGAAATTCATGGACAGAGTCGGTTCCTCGATATTGATCATCTCCATGGGCTGCGGATTTTTGGGATCGCAGATGGTCTCTCCGATGGAGATATCCGAAATACCGGAAACCACCACGATATCCCCGCATTCCGCCTGTTCCACCGCCACCCGCTTCATTCCGCGGTAGACGAACACCTGGTTGATCTTCCTGCTGACGATCTGCCCGTCGTCCTTGGCCACCGCCACCGTCTCCCCCGAACGGATGGTGCCCTTGGTGATCCGGCCAATGCCCAGACGGCCGATATAGTCGTCGTAAGCCAGTGTGGAAACCTGAAACTGCAGCGGCTCTTCATTGTAATCGGGGTAAGGCTCCACATGCCGTATGATGGTGTCGAACAGCGGCGTGATGTCCCGGCCTTCCTCCTCCAAGCTGTGCTGAACAATCCCCTTCTTGGCAATCCCGTAAAGGATGGGGAAATCCAGCTGCTCGTCGCTGGCGTTCAGGTCCATGAACAGCTCATAGACCATGTCCACCACTTCCATCGCCCGCTGATCCTTCTTGTCGATCTTGTTGATCAGCAGGATGGGATTCAGGCCCTGCTCCAGGGACTTCTGAAGGACGAAACGGGTCTGAGGCATGGGACCTTCGCTGGAATCCACCAGCAGGATCACCGTGTCCACTGTCTTCATGATTCGCTCCACCTCGGAAGAAAAATCCGCGTGGCCCGGCGTGTCCACAATGTTGATTTTCACATCGTTATGCATGACCGAGCAGTTCTTGGAGTAAATGGTAATCCCCCGTTCCCGCTCGATATCGTTGCTGTCCATGACGCAGTCCGCCACATCCTCGTTTTCACGGAATACGCCGCTCTGGGACAGAAAGGCGTCTACCAAAGTGGATTTTCCGGCGTCTACGTGGGCGATGACCGCAATATTGATAATCTTCTGCTTTTTGCTCATTGTTCAACCAACTTCCTTATTCATTCAAGTTCATTCAAGCACTTTTCCTTTTTCTTGAAAATTTCATCCTACAAAACTTTTTTATTATATCATATCTCAAAATCCTTGGCAACTGTTTCCCGTTTTCGTCGATTTAAGCATCGAAATTCTCATTCTTGTGGAATTTTTAAAAATGTAGTAAACTGAAAGAAAACATTTCTTTTCATCAAAGGAAGGCTTCGCTTATGGAGAACAGCACCAAGCTTACCATCGTCTATCTCATGGAAATTTTGCGTCAACGCACCGACCGAGCTCATCGTCTGACGCAGCAGGAGCTGGTGGACGTCATGCGGAAGGAATACGGAATCGAATGTGAACGAAAATCCGTTTCCCGAAACATCAACGCGCTGATCAGCGCCGGTTACCCCATTCAATATCGGCAAGGATACTTCTGGGAGCATGAATCCGACGAAGAGGCTTCCGGCCCGGTTCTCCGTCCGCGTCCTGCCGGGGAACGGGCGGCGGAAGAGTTAGCCGCGGCCAACGCCCAGCAGCGAGCCGAGCTCCGAGCTCTGGCCCACGAGGCCCAAATCAGCGAGCTGGAATCCAAGCTTCTCAAGGCGGAGGCCAACATCAGCGTGTCCGAAACCCGGGCCAAGGCGGAAGAAGCCCGGGCCAAGGCGGCGAAGCAGAGGGCGGCGGTGCTTGAGGAAAAGCTGCAAGAGCTGGAATCCCGCGTCAGAGGTCCGATCTCCACCCTGCGCCACTACACCGACCTATGCGGCGAAGCCGCCATCACTCCGGATTATTTCGAGTCCTTCGTCAAGCCCGCCGACGCGGCCATCGATAACGGCCGTCAGCTTTCCTTTTACTATAACAGCTTTGATCACCACAAGAACCTGGTCCCCATAACGGAGGAACGTTATCTGGTCAATCCCTATCATATTTTCGAGGATCATCACCGGCTGTTTCTCCTCTGCAGCCACGCCTCAAATCCGCAGCAGCTGGTTTACTTGAAATTCCGGCGGATGAGCGACGTCCGCGCCGAAGCCTCCGCGGCTCTGCCCTTCGATCAGGTTCAGCCCGGCTTTTCCCCGAAACAGCACTTCCCCGGAAGTGCGGCGGAACGGCTCTACATGCTTTCCGGCGATCCCCAGGTCATCACCATGCGGGTGGACGCGGGACTGCTCTGCGAGGTGATCGACTGGTTCGGCTCGGAAGTCGAGATCAAGCCCAGCCTCACGAAAAAATATATGGTCATCACCCTCCGCGCCAATCCCTCGGCCATGATCTTCTGGGCCATGCAGTACGGAGGGCTGGTGGAGATCCAACAGCCCCAGTTCCTTCGTCAGGCGGTAGCCGACGCTTTGGATGACGCCATCGCACTCTACTCCAAATGACCTGCCGAAGAAACGGAACACCCCCTCCTCCTGCCGCATAAAATGGAAGCAAACCGTTCGTCTTTCCGAGCTGGTTTCCCAATACGACAGGAGGTTTTACCGTTATGCCCTCGATTTATCTCAGCCCGTCCCTTCAAGAGTTCAATCCCTATGAAGGCGGCGGCAATGAAGAACAGTACATGAATCTGCTGGCGGACGCCATGGTTCCCTATCTGCGCGCCACCGGCATCGAATTCACTAGAAACGATCCTTATATGACCCTTTCCCAGGTAATCGACCAATCCAACGCCGGTGACTACGACCTGCATCTGGCCCTGCACTCCAACGCGGCGCCTCCCCATTTGAGCGGACAGCTGCAAGGTCCCGATGTCTATTATTACGCCACCAGCTCCGATGGCCAGCGTGCCGCCCAAATCATCGCCAACAATCTGGAATCCATCTACCCGGTTCCCGAGCTGGTCACGGCCATCCCCACCACCACCCTCACCGAGCTTCGTAGGGTTTCCGCCCCCGCCGTCTTAGTGGAGGTCGCCTACCATGATAATCCGGAGGATGCCGACTGGATCCGCGGCAGCTTAGACGCCATCGCCAGGAACCTGGTCATGTCGCTGGCCGATTACTTCGACATCCCATTTGTGGACAATTCCGCGGAAAACTGATAGAATACAGGTAATTACGAAAAGAAGAAAAGGGGAGATACTTGAGATGCGCATGATCCTTTGGATGATTTATTTTTGGCTTTACATGCTGGCCGTTTTTGTTCCCACCCGGTACGTTTTGTACCTGCAAAAGAAGGGCGAAACGGAGAAAGCCGATCGCCTGACCACCAAGCTGGTGCAGAATTGGGCCAATCGCTTGTTGATTGCCGCCGGTGTGAAGATCATCGTCCGCGGCGAAGAAAATCTTCCCGACGGTCCCGCGCTGTTCGCCAGCAACCATCAAGGCTACTTTGATATTCCCACCATGATCACCAGGCTGGGCCACAAGCAGCACCCCATCGTTGCCAAAAAAGAAATCGGGAACATCCCCATGGTTCGAACTTGTATGAAAATGTTCCACTGCATCTTCATGGATCGGGACGATCCCCGCCAGTCTCTGCGCTGTCTCCAGGAAGCGCAAAAGCTGATGGAAGGGGGCGAATCCGTGGTCATCTTCCCCGAGGGGACCCGGAGCAAGGGAGAGCCGCTGGATGAATTCAAGGCCGGCGCCTTTAAACCCGCGCTGAAAACCGGCCTGCCGATCGTGCCCGTTTCCGTGGATGGCTCCTATAAAGCCATGGAGGCGCACCACATGTGGATTCATCCCGCCACGATCTATCTCACCATTCTGCCGCCCATCGAGACCAAGGGCCTGCCTCGGGAACGTTCTGCCAAAATCGGAGAGGAAGTGCGGGAACGAATCTATCAAGGACGACTGGCCACCCGCAGAGAATTAGGCTTGCCGCTGGGAATGGAAGAGTATGCCGGTCCTTCGGCCGATCAGGTCGGGAAAAAGGAGGAGCCGCCGAAGGCCGAAACACGGGAAGACAAGGATGGAAATGAAGATGGAAAACAGAACGAATAACCAGCTGGAAGCACTTTTGGAGGATCTCACCCGGCGCCGGGCGGTGATTCAAATGACCTTCGGAAATCTGCGCCATAAGAGCAATCCTTATCGCAAAATAACCGTCCGCCCCGTAATGGCGGGCGGTGCTTTGCGCTATCAGCTGGAATATCATTACGAAAAGAAGGTCACCCATCAAAATCTCACACGGGAAGAATTTCTTCCCGTGTGTCAAGAACTGCTCCGAGAGGTGTTCAAGCAGCTGAACCTCTTCGCCGAGGATGGGGACTACCAGATTCTGACGGCCAAGCCGGACCAGCCGAGGATTTTGAAAAGCGCTCCTTCGAAGAAGCCGCTGCCCCTCTCTCACAATCAGGAAAAACAATATCTGATTCCGGAGGGAACTCCCTGTGATTTTCTCATTCGACTGGGTGTCATGACCAAAGACGGACAAGTCATTCCCCGTCACTACGGAAAATTCCGCCAGATCAATCGATTTCTGGAGATCGTAGACGATGTTTACGAACAGCTTCCCGATGCTTCCGCGTCCCCTTGTCCGGCAGCTTCCGGCGAATCCACGCCCTGCCGGAACCCCATCCGCATCATCGACTTCGGCTGCGGCAAAGCCTATCTCACCTTCGCCTTGTACCACTACCTTCGGCGGATAAAACAGCGAGAGGTGGAAATCGTGGGCCTGGACCTGAAAGAAGAGGTCATCGAATTCTGCGATCGTACGGCACGGGAGCTGGGCTATGATCATCTCAAGTTTCAGATGGGAGACATCGCCGAATACGACAG
>CAUHLX010000177.1 GCA_959606705.1 uncultured Bacillota bacterium
GCAGTGGAGGCAGGTCGATGATGGGCATCTCTCGAAACAGCATGACGTCGAACAAGCCGTCATTGATTTCCGCCTTGGGCGCGATCCGTTTGAAGCCCCCCGCGGATCTCCCGTTCATCACCAGCATGAAAAAAATCTTTTCCTCTGCCGTGTACTCGTCACTGGTAATCTTGATGGGAATCGGCTTGAGATTGGTGATTTCCGTCATCCCTTTCAAGTAATACGAAATCACTCCCAGGGTGTTTTTCACATTGGGATCGGTTTTCTGACTGACATCCACCAAAAAACCCATGGCCGCCACATTGATAAAATATTTGGAATTCACCCGTCCCAGGTCGGCGTAGGTATAGTTTTCATCCAGTGCCACCTTTACCATTCCATCGATATCATGAGGAAGATCGAAATAGTAAGCGAAATCGTTGGCTGTTCCGGAAGGGAACACCGCCAGCGGAAGATCGACTTGATTTTCCATCATGGCATTGACCACGATATTGATGGTCCCGTCACCGCCGGCGGCGATGATTTTCCGATACTCCTCCACCCGAATGCTCTTGAACACATCATTCAGCATTCCCACGCGATCCAGACGAACCGGGATCACCAGCATCCGTTTCTTTTGAAACTTCTCGATGATGTGATCCAGGTTGTTCTTCAGCAGACCGTTTCCGGCCTTCGGATTATAGATCAACAGCACTTTATTCGGTCTCATTGCAATTCCCTCCATCCCCTGTTTTCCCAATAAAATATTCACGGATCGATCCGATCAGGTACAAGGACCCGCCAACTACCGTCACATCGTATTCCCGTCGATGCTCTTCGATATAAACGCACACCAGACCGCATTCCAATACGGCGGTGCAGCTTCCACCGCATTCCTCGAGGAGTCCGCGGAGCTGTCCGGCCGGAAGCTTCCGGGGATTTTCCGGCTCCGTGGCCGCAATCTGACCCGATATCTTCACAAACTCCCGGGTCATCTTCTCCGTTTCCTTGTCCGCCAGCATCCCGATCACCAGCAGAATCCTTTGATTAGGGAAATAGCTTGCCAAAGCCTCCCTCAACGCCCGAACGCCGTCTACGTTGTGGGCGCCGTCGATCAGCAGCCAAGGCTCCCGGCTGAGGACTTCCAGCCTTCCCGGCTGTCCGGCCTTCTTCATGCCCACGTAGACGCAGTCCGCGGGAATGTTCAGTGTCCCCATCTCCCGCAGCACCTCCAGCGTCGTAACCGCACACAGCGCATTTTCCACCTGGTGCTTCCCCAACATGGAAATCTCCAGCTTGGGGTATTCGACCACGGAGGCCCCCAGATACACCCGGGCATTGAACCGGCTTCCCTCCAGGTTCCCTCTGATTTCATCTGCCTCCGCCGTTCCCATGGCGATGTTCCCCATGGCTTTCGTGGGTTCCGTGATGTCCGCAGACCGGCCCCCTGGCCCCAGTTCCCAGAGCCTGCAGCCCTGATCGCGAGCCGCCGCCGCCACCACCGCCGCGGCCGCCGGATCCTTCACGTTGGAAATCACCGGCACCCCCGGTTTGACAATCCCCGCCTTTTCCCAGGCGATCTTGGGCAGTGTATCACCCAGCTGCTGCATGTGATCATAGGAAATTGAGGTAATGATACTAGCCAATGGCCGTTTCACCACATTGGTGGAATCTCCTCTTCCGCCCAGCCCAACCTCCAGAATTACCACATCCGGCTTCCTGCGGCTGAAGTAGACAAAGGCGATGGCCGTGACCGCTTCAAACTCCGTAGGTGAATCCAGGCCCAGCTTCAGCATCCGGTCGATGGCCTCAAAGACCAAATCCGTACACTGGTCCAGTTCTTCCTTGGAGATTTCCGCTCCGTCAAATTCGATCCGTTCACTGAATCGCTGGAGAAAGGGCGAGGTGAAAAGTCCCGCCCGAAGGCCCGCGGTGCGGCTGACTTCGTAAAGGTATCGACTGACCGAGCCTTTGCCGTTGGTTCCCGCCACGTGGATTATCGGCAGCGAATCCTGGGGATTCCCCAAAAGCTCCGTCAATTTCTCCATCCGGGAAAGCCCCAGCCGACTCCCGAATCGCTCCAGTCCGTGAATCCGTTCCAGACTATCCAAGTTTCTTCTCCACCAAGTTCAGCCGCTCTTTTACCTTTTCCAGCATATCTTCGTATTTAGCCAGCTTATCTTTTTCAATATTGATCACTTTCTCCGGCGCTTTGCTCACGAAGCCCTCGTTGGCCAGCTTTCCCCTGACCCGGGCCAGCTCTTCCGTCAATCTCTTGTTTTCTTTGGAAAGGCGTTCAAATTCCGCTTTGTAATCCAACAGATCATCCAGGGGAACCAACAGCTCCACGCCTTCCATTACCGCGGACATCACTTCCTCCGACACGTCCTGACGTTCGGTGGTGAAACGAATCTCCGTGATGTTGGCCAAGCTCTTGATATAACGTTCTCCCGCCTTCATGAAGTCCAGCTTTTCCCCCGTCGCCAGCACATAGAGCCTCAGCTTTCTGCTCGGAGCCGCCTCCGCCTCCGCACGGATGTTCCGAATGCTGCGGATCGCTTCCATGGCCATCTCCAGCTTTTTTTCCTCCGACGGAAAACTCAGCGCCTCCGCGTATTCGGGCCAAGCCTCCTGCATCAGAAACGCTTCCTTGTTTCCTTCCTTGGGCAAGTAGCTCCAGATTTCTTCCGTGATGAAAGGCATGAAGGGATGGAGCAGCTTCAGCATATCCTTCAGCACCTTGACCAGTACGCAGCGAGCTACCTTTTTATCTTCTTCATCATTACCGTACAGTCGGCCCTTCACCAGTTCGATATACCAGTCGCAATACTGATTCCAGATCAGCTCATACACCTTCTGCGCCGCTAGTGACAGCTCAAATTTATCCATGTTTCCCGTCACTTCCGCCACGGCGCTGTTCAATGTGGACAGCATCCATTTGTCCTCGTCGGTAAGGGGCAGCTTGCTCAGATCCGCCGCGCGCTCCCCGGCGGAGGCCATCGCCCGGAAGTTTCCGTCCTCGTCCTGCAAATTCATGATGACAAAGCGGGACGCGTTCCACAGTTTGTTGGCAAAGTTTCTCGACGCCTCCAGCTTTTCGGTCTGAAAACGCATATCGTTTCCGGCGCTGACTCCGGTGGCCAGCATGAAACGCAGGGCATCGGCACCAAATTGATCCACGATTTCCAGCGGATCGATGCCATTTCCCAAAGACTTGCTCATCTTTCTGCCCTGGGCGTCGCGAACCAGTCCGTGTACGAACACGTGCTTAAAAGGCGCTTCGCCGGTCATTTCCAAGGCGGCGAACACCATCCGCACCACCCAGAAGAAGATGATGTCATAGCCGGTCACCAGTACGTCGGTGGGATAGAAATATTTCAAATCCTCCGTATCTTCGGGCCAGCCCAGGGTGGAAAACGGCCACAACGCGGAGCTGAACCAGGTGTCCAGCACATCCTCGTCTTGTTTCAGATGAGTGCTTCCGCACTTCGTACATTTTTCCGGTGCGTCCACCGCCACCATCAATTCGCCGCAATCCTGACAGTAGTAAGCCGGAATCCGATGTCCCCACCACAGCTGACGGGAGATGCACCAGTCTCTGATTTCCTCCAGCCAGTGCAGATAGATTTTTTCAAACCGTTCCGGAACGTGAACCACATCACCTTTTTTCGCCGCCTCGATGGCCGGCTTGGCCAGTTCATCCATCTTCACGAACCACTGTTCCGACAGCGACGGCTCGATGACCGTATGACAACGGTAGCATTCTCCGGTAGGAATGACCTTTTCCTCGATCTTCACCAGGAAGCCGGCCTCCTCCAGATCCGCAATCCAAGCCTTCCGGCAAGCGTACCGATCCATTCCCCGGTATTTTCCCGCCATCTCGTTCATGGTGGCGTCATCGTTGATACAGCAAAGGCTTTCCAAATCGTGGCGCTGTCCCACTTCAAAGTCGTTGGGGTCGTGAGCCGGGGTGATCTTCACCGCGCCGGTCCCCTTTTCCGGATCCGGATAAGGATCCGCAATCACGGGAATTCCTCTTCCCACCAGCGGCAGGATCACCGTTTTTCCCACCAGCTCCCGATATCGTTCATCGTCCGGATGCACCGCGATGGCCACATCCCCGAACATGGTCTCCGGCCTGGAGGTCGCCACCACGATTCCCTCGCCGCCATCTGCTCCCGGATACCTGAAATGCCAGTATTTCCCATTCTTGTCTTCGTGTTCCACTTCCGCGTCGGACAGGGAGGTCCCGCAGCTGGGGCACCAGTTGATGATCCGGCTGCCTTTGTAGATCAGGCCCTTGTCGTACAGCCGCACGAAGAATTCCCGCACCGCCCGGTTGCAGCCTTCGTCCATGGTAAACCGTTCCCTGCTCCAGTCGCAGGAATTGCCCATCTTCCGCACCTGCTTGGTGATCTTTCCCCCGTAAACTTCCTTCCACGCCCAAGCCCGTTTCAAGAATTCATCCCGACCCAGCTCCTCCTTGGTCTTGCCCTCGTCCTCCCGAATTTTGTCCGCCACCTTCACTTCCGTGGCAATGCTGGCATGATCGCTTCCCGGCAGGTACAGCGCGCTGAAGCCCTGCATCCGCTTCCAGCGGGTCAGTACGTCCTGAAGGGTCTGATCCAGCGCGTGTCCCATGTGCAGCTGTCCCGTGATATTGGGCGGCGGCATCATGATGGTAAAGGCTTTTTTCTTGGGGTCCCGTTCCGCCCGGAAGGCTCCGGCGGATTCCCACGCCTGGTAGATGCGGTCTTCGAATTCTTTGGGATTATAAGTCTTTGCTAGATTTTTTTCCATCTGTAATTCTCTCCTTTGTTTTTCTCCTCCGCAGGACGGTTTTCCATATCTCAATTTATCCTCGGATAAAATAAAAACCGCCCCTCAAAATCTCATCGATCTTAAAGGACGGAACACTTTTGTTTCCGCGGTACCACCTTTATTCCGAAACGGCTTGGCAAGCTTCCCCGCTTGGGGAACTTCCTTCCCGGCGTACGGACTGCCATCCAAAAATTTCGGCGCTCATTTGCTTTTGAAAACTCAGAAGCGACCTTCATTCGACCTTTCCTCCTTGAAGCCTTCCACCCATGGGCTTCTTCTCTGTTTGAGGGCCTCGAACTACTCCTCTCCGTCATCGTTCTCTCTATTTTCTTGTCACTTCTCTATTTTATCCGAAACCCTTGGAATGTCAAGGAAATAATTGAATGAGACAGTTTCATAGACGCATTACACGGAATATTCGAGCATATGTGCCTCCGGCAATTTAAAATCAACACACCGTTCCTTTAAATATGAGTTATACTTTGTAACTTTATCATAAAGTATCTCCGCTTTCGCACAGATCATTTCACTATTTTTACTTAAAAAAACCGCTTGATCAAATAACAGATTTCGATATGCCAGGTCCGGTTCTGATGGAATATCGACAAAAAGGATTGCTTGCTCCACAATGGGAATCATATTATTCAAATTCACTGCTCCATTTTTTCCATTGTTTATTTTTATAAAATCGATGCTTTCTCTCATATTCAGATGTTTCAACTTAGGTGATGCCAATGGAGCAAACTATTTAATTGGTCCAATTTGCAATACGACACCTACATAGGGGCGTTTTCCCGACTTATTGTACTTAACATTCTTTGGATCAAACCTGCGGAGAAACTCCACGTAATCATCCTTAACCCGATAAATTCTCAGCTTTTCCATATCTTCCCCCAATTTTAAGTACGCAAAAGGAGATGACCGAAGTCATCTCCCTCGCTCTTTCCAGCAGGGTCTCACGGCTCTTTCCCCTCCCCACTTTCCGGCAGCGGCTCGCCGCTCTTTCCACTCCCCACGTTCCGGCAGGGGCTCACCGCTCTTTCCACTCCCCATTTTCCGGCAGGGGCTCGCCGCTCTCGATCGTTTCCGATCTTTAAATTTATTATATGCGTATTCTTTCGCTTTGTCAATTAATATTTTCTATAAATTAACATCATTTACTAATTATTTCTTATGTTCTCC
>CAUHLX010000178.1 GCA_959606705.1 uncultured Bacillota bacterium
TCACCATATCCTCCGGGAAGTACATGGGACCCTCGCCCACCAGCGATTCGATTTTTTTCAGCAGATCTCCCACGTTCTTTCCTTCCAGCGCGGAAATTCCGAAAATCCCCCGAAACAAGCCCGTCTCAAGGTATTCGTCGTAGATTCTGCGAAACTTCTCCGGTCCCAGCAGATCGATCTTATTGATGGCCAGCAGCTTGGGCGTTTCCACCTCTTTCATCAGCTCCAGGATGTAGCGATCCCCCGGCCCCGCGGAAAGCTCGTCGTCCACGATCAGCACCGCCACATCCACTTCCTTCAACGTGCCGATGGCCATTTCCGTCATGGAAACGCCCAGCTTGTTGCGAGGCTTGTGAATTCCCGGCGTGTCCATGAACACCAGCTGGCAGTCGTCCGCCGTGCCCTCTCTGCGGGTATAGATCCCGCGGATGCTGTTCCTGGTGGTCTGTGGCTTGTCCGTGGTAATGGCGATCTTCTCACCCAAAATCCCGTTGAGCAGCGTGGACTTGCCCACGTTTGGCCGGCCCAAAAGGCCGATGAACCCTGATTTCATAATTTCTCCTTCTTTTATCGAATCGCTGTCTATGTATGGATTTCCGGTCAGAGGCGAAAGCCCTCCGGCAGGAATTCTCCGATGGTCCGTTCGTGAAGATGGTCCTCGTCCTCCCCCGTGATGATGCGGATGTCATCTCCGAATTCAAAGAGGAACTGACGGCAGATGCCGCAAGGGGTGGCTTCCCCGCTGGACGAGGCCACAGCGATGGCTTCAAAGCTTCGCGCTCCTTCGGATACCGCCTTGACAACGGCAGTTCGTTCCGCGCAGATCGCAGCCCCATAGCTGGAATTTTCCACGTTCACCCCGGTGAACACTCGGCCGTCCGACGTCAGCAGCGCCGCTCCCACCTGAAAATGAGAATAAGGAGCGTAGGCCTTTCCCACCATCTCCTTGGCAATTTGAAACAGCTCTCTGTCATCCATGGAATCTCTCCTTTTCCTCCCGACCCGCCGATCCTTCCGCCGGCCGGCCCTCCGACAGGGCCTCTAGCGGAGCAGGCCCACCTTCTCCATGATCAATTCTTCCTTGGTCCTCATCTCTTCTTTTTCTTCCTCTTCCATATGATCGTAACCCAGAAGATGGAACATGCTGTGAACAAAAAGATACACCAGCTCCCGCTCCCCGGAATGGCCGTATTCGTCCGCCTGAATCAAAGCCTGTTCCGAGCAGATCACCACATCTCCCAGCAGCAGCGGGCCCTCCTCCGGGATCCCGTTCAAATCATCGTATTGAGGAAAGGACAGCACGTCGGTAACCGAGGGCTTGTCCCGATACAGCGCGTTGAGCTCCTTGATCTCGCCGGAGCTGACAAAGGTGACGCTCACTTGAACGCGCTGAGGATCCAGCCCTTCTTCTTCCACACACAGCCTGCCGGCCTCTTTCATGTGGTCCACAACCACCTGACCCGGTATCCGGTCTTCGTCGCTGAAAATAATCTCCATAGTAGTCTCCCTATTCTCCGGATTCTTCCTTCTCCGGATGCGCCTTGGAATATTTCTCGTATGCGTTGATGATCCGGCGCACCAGCGCGTGCCGCACCACGTCCACATCCTTGAGGTAACAGAAGGCAATCCCTTCCACACCGTCCAGAACGTGGGTCGCGTCCACCAGTCCGGATTTCTTGCCCCGAGGCAGGTCCACCTGTGTCACATCTCCCGTAATGACCGCTTTCGAGCCGAAGCCCAGTCGGGTGAGGAACATTTTCATCTGTTCCTTCGTCGTGTTCTGCGCCTCGTCCAGTATGATAAACGAGTTGTCCAGCGTACGGCCGCGCATATAAGCCAGCGGAACCACCTCGATCGCTTCTTTTTCTTTTAAACGCAAGGCGCTGTCCCGTCCTAAAATATCATACAGCGCGTCATACAGAGGTCTGAGATAGGGATCGACCTTTTCCTGAAGGTCTCCCGGCAAAAACCCCAGCCGTTCCCCCGCTTCTACCGCGGGCCGGGCTAGAATGATCTTTTCCACTTCTTTATTTTTAAACGCGTTGATGGCCATGGCTACGGCCATGTAGGTCTTGCCCGTTCCCGCGGGGCCCACACCGAATACGATGTCGTGATCCCGCATGGCCTTGGCGTAAGCCGTCTGACCGATGGTCTTGGGCTTGATGGGTTTGCCTCGGTGCGTAAAGCAGATCACATCCTTGTTGACCTTGCTCTCCTTATAGGACAAGCCCTTCTGGTTCAGGCTGATCACGTAGTTGACCTTCTGAGCGTCCAGCGCCTCGCCGGATTCCAGAATCCACAGCAGCTCCAGGAGGACCTCCTGGGCTCCCGCGGCCTCTTTTCCCCGCAGGATGATCTCATCCTGACGCTGTACGATATCCACGTCGTAATTGTCTTCAATGATCTTCAGATTCACATCCAGACTGCCAAACAGCGCGTTGGTGTCCTGTTCGCGATCGATTTTAATTTTTAGTTCTTCGATTAGCAGATTTTCCAAATAATTATGTTCCTCCCTCAATCCCCAGCCCCGGCCCGGTGATCGCCGCTCCCGAAGAAACAGCGTCGAAGGTCTTCGGCGAACCGATCTCTTCCAGAGCCTGAAGCATTATAGTCACCTCTATTATATTTTCTTCCGGAGTAAACTTCAAACTTTTATTTAATATTTGAGCCGATTCCGGGATAGTTTTTCGAATTTGTTCCCTGGCCTGAGTATCCGCAGCCTTGCGGATCTCCTCCTGGGACCGTTCCCTGCGGAAGAGCTCCACCTCGCTGTCCCGTACCAGCGACAGCCGGATGGGCACCGGCCGCAGCAGAGAGAACAGTTTTTTCTCCGTTCGAACGGAGGAATCGTATCTCCAAAAAGCTTCCGTCGAATTCCATTGAAAGGTTCCCAGCCGCAGCTCGATTCCGTAGGTTTTTCTTCCGGTGGGCTTTTTAATCAGTTGATAACGGTCCTGATAGGCTGTGCTTCGATAGAGCACCGAGCCGTAAACCTCTCCGTCCGCATGGACATTTCGATAAGAGGTGGTTCCGTTGGTCCGATCCTCCACCGGCACCACCCCGCTGATCACCACATCTCCGGGCTTCACATACATCCCCTTTTCCAGCACGGGGAAGCCCTCCTTCGGAATGATGCGTTCCAAATAGCCTTCCTTGTCGGCTACGATGTGGCAAGGAGTGGTATCGTCGATGACCTGCGGTTTTCCCGTTCCTTCCACCAGAGTGACCTCCGCCATGTTTCCTACGTATTTTATCCCGATATAGCTGATATTATCAAGCTTCCCGTACATTTGAGCTTCGATGTGATCCAGGTCCACGGACTTGCTGCAGCCCTCGTACAAGCCCGCCGCTTTCAGCTCCTGGCGAATTTCCACCTCCCGCAGTCTCTCATATCCGTAAATCTGAATCTCCGAGACAAACGAACTCTGATAGAGCATCAGTACGGCAAACAGCGCCAGCCCGGCCAGCGTGGTCTTATAGGAAAGAACTCTGCGCAGCAATGGAAGGACGCCCCGCTCGTGAACCAGGCTCACGCGATACCGACTCCGCACCAGCTTCATAAAGCTGTCCCAATCGTACTCCATCACATCCATGGTCATCTCAATATCGCTTTTGACACGGACATTGCGCAGCACGATTCCTGCTTTCAAAGCCTGCGACAGCAGCTTCTGCTGCTCAAAGCCTTCTACCTTGATTCTCCTGTACGCTTCAAAAAAGCTTCCCCTGTCCTTCATTCTCCGTCCTTGCCGCTCCCCTGATAAAATTCGATCTTCCGTATTTCGCCGGTCACCTGCATCCGCTGTTCCTCCAGCTGATCCACCACCAGCTCGCTGCCCGTAAGCGACAGATACTTGGATCCGCAGTCCACCACGATGTTTTCCTCACTGATCAGGACGATTTTTTTGACATTGTCCAGAATCCCCGTTCTTCCGCTGACCAGAACGCGAGGCATATTGATGCTGAAATCAAATAAAAACTCATCTTTCATTCCCATACGTTCATTCCCCTTCTCGCTCCTCTCGGCGGAAACCATCCGCTTCCGGCGAGGTTTGTAAAAGTGCATGGCTATTTATATGTAGAATGAAAGAAAAAGAGTACGTCCGCGCCCAGTGGCGCCGCGTTCCCTTTGAGTGCATAAAAATAAGGAGCGGATTTCTCCACTCCTCTTTTTCATCTCTGATTAACGCACTCGCTCAGCTCAAATAGCTTTCCACGATTTTCTTGACTGCTCCGCCGTCAGCCCGGCCCTTTACTTTGGGCATTACGGAACCGATCAGTTTGCCGAAGCCGCTTTTTCCGCTTCCGCTTTCGATCCCCAGATCGACCGCGACCGCTTTCACAACCTCTTCGATCTCCTGCTCGGACATCGGTTCGGGCAGATATTCCATCAAGATGGCAATTTCCTTGTTATAACCTTCCATTAAATCCGTTCTACCAGCTTTTTCAAAATCAGAGAGGGCGTCTTTTCTCATTTTTACCTGTTTGGTCAGAACTTCAATCACGCCCTGATCATCCAGCTCCTCACGATGGTCCACTTCGTACTGCTTGATCGCCGCACGCACCAGATTCACCGTGTTTTTTCTGACCTCATCCTTGGCCTTCATAGCCTCCTTGAAGTCATTGGTCAATCTGTCTTTCAAAGACATTCAACACACCTCTTTTAAAATTTCTTCGCCTTTTTTCTAGCCGCTTCAGATTTTTTCTTTCTCTTGACGCTGGGCTTTTCGTAATGTTCTCTTTTTCTCAGTTCGGACATTACGCCATCCCGAGCACAAGAACGCTTAAATCTCTTCAGCGCGCTTTCCAAGCTTTCGTTTTCTCTAACAACTACTTGTGCCATATGTTCATTCCCCTCCCTCCGTATTCTGAAATCACTGTCCTGCTGATTTGAACGGTGGTGTCATAACGAAAATATTATACATAGAAATCCTTCGAAAGGCAAGAAAAATTTTCGTTTTCATCCGATCAGCCCGGCGGCCAGATCATTTTCCGTTTGCCTAATATATGGATATGAAGATGCTTTACCGTCTGCATTCCGTCCTCGCCGGTATTTACGACCACGCGATAGCCGTTCTCCAGACCCAGAAGGGCCGCAATTTCTTTGACCTTTCCCATCATGTAGCCCAGAAGAGCCTCGTCCGCCGGCTGCGTGTCGTCCAGAGAAGCGATGTGCTTCTTAGGGATCATCAGCACGTGTACCGGGGCCTGGGGGTCCAAATCGTGAAAGACCACGATGCGGTCATCTTCATAAGCCAGATTTGACGGAATTTCCTTTTCGGCAATTTTGCAAAAAATACAATCCGACAAGCTGTTCCCTCCTATCTTCGATTTCACTCATCTCAATGCGTTTTCCATCCTCATGGATTTCTTTTATGATAGCATACCCCGGTGAAAAGTCAATCGTTTCATGGGATTCCCATAAGACGGCTCCTTCCTTTGAATCGAACGCCCCTTCGCTCAGATCTCTCCCCATACGCCGTCCCGATACGGCTCCGCCAGCTTCACATCCCGGAATCGGTTGAGCAGCTTCTCCGCTTCCGTTTCCGCCGCCTTCAGGTATACCCGGACATAATTGTCCGCGTAGCCCTTGTACGCGCCGGCGTCTTCGTCCCATTCCTCAAACAGCACCGAACGAACCTGGCCGCGGATTCCCCGGCAGAATTCCACGGCGGTTTCTTCCGCCGCCTCCGTGAGCCGTCTTCCGCGAGCCTTTTTCTCATGGGTGGTCAACTGCCCTTCCATCTCTGCGGCCGGAGTCCCCTTCCTCTTGGAATAAGGAAATACGTGGGTCCGGCAGAGCTTGGCCTCTCGCACCAGCTCCACGCTGTCCGTGAAATCCGCTTCCGTTTCCCCGGGAAATCCCACGATGACATCCGCGGTAATCCCATAGCCCGGGTCGTGCCTGCGCAGCACCTCCACGATGTTTAGATAATCCTTCCGATCATAGTGCCGATTCATCGCCGC
>CAUHLX010000179.1 GCA_959606705.1 uncultured Bacillota bacterium
TAAGATATAGAGATCATATCAGAAATGCGGTTCTCTGACCACAAAATGGCGAAAAACCGCAGGACTTTTTTAAATATTTAAACAATTGAAAAATGATTCTGATTTCAGGGTTAAAATCGGCCTCTTCAAGCCAGAATCACCGGTCTGACCATTTCATTCGCTTATTCTCCGACACCCTCCGAGTTCCTCCGACTTTCTCCGAGCGCTCCGAGTTCCTCCGTACACTCCGACACCGTTCGGCTACCGGTCTCCCCGCAGATAGCGGATCACCGCTTCCGCGCTCCGCTCTCCGACGGCCAGGACCGAACCCGCTTCGGCAATATCCCAGAGATAGTGAGCGTCCGAGGAAGAAATCATCCGATAATCGGACAGCAGCTCCTCGTTTCGTTCCACAAACCCATTCTCCACACCTCGGGCCGAAACCTCTACCGTGGCGATGGGCAGCTCCGCCGGCAGAAATCCCAAATTGGACAGCACGCTGTAGGATTCCTTATCGATATGGGCCGGAATAAACGCCCCGCCATGCCGGTCCACCCGCCGGAACAGTTCTTCAAAAGAGAGCTGCGAAGCCGCCACCAGCAGTCTGCTTTCCTCTCCCGTCACCCGGTCGCCGTCGTCCATGATGATCTGTTCTCCGTAAATTTCCTTCTTATTCTCGATCCGCGGAAAACAGTGGGCGATCTCCCGCCAAAACTCATTCAGCCGTTCTTCCTCCGCGAACAGGCAGATGACGTGGACCTCCTCCGCCGTCTCAATCTCCGCTCCGTAGAGAGCCAGCAGGGACGCCGAAGCCCGGGCGCAGGAAACCACCGCCACGCTGTTTGCTATGGCGTTGTGGTCCGTTACCGCGATCACATCCAGCCCTTTCAGACGCGCCATGTTCACGATATTGTTGGGTGTCATGTCCGGATCGCCGCAAGGTGACAGGCAGGAATGGATGTGCAGGTCGTAATATAGGCGCTTCATGTGACCGCCTCCCTGTTCGTTCGTGTTAAAATGCCGTTATTTCGTGCCGCTAAGCAGAGACGTTAAGCCGGGAATGCTGGCAATCGTCCGCGTTTGCCGAAGCCCGCCCCTCACGGCCGCTCCAACAGCGGTTGAATCTCCTGTGCCAGTTCAAAGGCGCTTTTCTCACTGGCAAAGACCGTGATCTCCTGTTCCCGCGCCCGGCCGGCGATCTTATCGTCCAAGCGGATTCCCTCCGGCAGAACCACGCAGGCCGCCTCCGCGAATTCCGCCACCGCCAGCATGTTTACGGAGGTCTGCACGGTAATCCACAGATTTCCTTCCCCGTAGGAGGTCATGACGCGGCTGAGCATGTCTCCGATGTAACAGCCCCTTACCTCCCGCATTCCGTCCCCGGTCAGTGTTTTCCAGCCCAGGGCTTCCGCCATTTCACGCGCCCTCATTCCGTTTCCCTTTCTCTTCCGTTCCCCGGTCTTCCTACCTCAGCCAACGATTCGGCAGTTCCGGAATCCGCGGATGCTCCGGAGTCGCTCTGATCCTCAGGCGGCTCCGGGTCCATGCGATCATCGTGGAAGGTGGGGACCACGTATTTCTGGATCTCGGCCATTTCCTCAAACAGAGGCTGCATCTTTTCGCGGAGCTTGAACACGCAGTCCCCTTCCTGTGCGTGGCCCAACACGATATCCTCCGCCAGCGCCCGGCAGGAGGGCGATCCGCAGGACCCGCAGTCCAGGCCCGGAAGCGTCTCCGTGAGGCGCTTGATCTCCGCCATCTTGCGCATGGCCTCCGACCGATCCTCATCCAGCCGCAGGATGGGTTCGTATTTCAGCGGCTTTTCCCACAGCAGTTCGTCCGCTTCCACCAGCCGGGGGTCCACTTCGTTGAAGTCCCTCTCGTCGCCATCCCCGGAGGACAGGCGCGCGATTCGGGTCCGCGCCACGAAGGGATTTTCCACCGTCAGGCAGCCGCCCACGCAGCCACCGGGACAGGCGTTCAGCTCTACGAATTTGACGTGCTGCAGCTTGGCAGTCTCCACCTCGTCCAGCACCTTCAGCACATTTTGAATTCCGTCCACATAGATGAACAGCTCCTCGCCGGTGGCTTTCCCTTCTCCGCCGGAAAAGGCCCAGCCCCGGCCGCGAAATCCGGAACGAGACAGCTTCGGCGGGTTTTCGATCTTCTCCACCACCGCAATCAGCTTTCCGTAGATTTCCTTCATGGACAGCACTCCGTCCAGGACCGGTCGGTCCGAGGACAGCGGGCGTTTGGCGGCGGAGACCTTCGCCGGACAGGGGGAAATGAAGAACACCCCGATCTCCTCCGGCGTCAGTCCCGTCTTTTGGACCGCTTCCCTGCGGGCCGCCACAGCGGCCAGCTCCACAGGGGCGATCACCTTTTCCACATTGTCCACCAGCTCCGGGAATCGAATGCTGATCAGCTTTACAATCGCCGGACAGGCGGAGCTGATCAGCGGGTCCCGCAGTTTTTTCTTCATCTCCGGCAGAATGCTCTTCGTGTGATCCGCAATGGTCTGAGCGGCCAAGGCCACCTCGTAAACATCGTCGAATCCGATCTCCAGCAGCGCCGCTAAAATGGTGTCCACATCCTTTACCATCTTGAACTGTCCGTACAAGGTGGGCGCTGGCAGCGCAACCTTATATTTAAAATCGTCCAGCATGGACAGCGGGTCATAAATCGCCTTCTTCGCGTGATGGGGGCAGACGCGGATACACTCGCCGCAGTCGATGCAGCGGTCCGTAATGATCTGCGCCTTTCCGTTGCGCACGCGAATGGCCTCCGTGGGACACCGCTTGATGCAATGGATACAGCCTCTGCATTTCTCTTCGTCCAGCCTTACGGAATGTGTGATATTACTCATTTGATGATCTCCTTTATGCCAGGATGGTAATGGTCAAAGTCGTCCCCTTCCCTACCTCCGTGTCAATCTTTAAATCGTCGCTGTACTTGCGAATGTTGGGCAGCCCCATTCCCGCGCCAAAGCCTAACGAGCGGATCTTCTCCGTAGCCGTGGACCAGCCTTCCTTCATGGCCAGCTCCACGTCCGGAATCCCGGGACCGTGATCTTCCATGCGGATGCGGATGCGATCCTCGGTGATCTCCGCCTCCGCCACGCCGCCTCCCGCGTGGATCACCATGTTGATTTCCGCCTCATACATGGCGATGGTCACTCTGCGAATGGTATCGGATGGAAAGCCCAGCTGCTTCAATATTCTCTTCATGGACGCCGACGCTTCCCCCGCCGTGGTGAAATCGTCCGCGGAAACCTCATAAGTCTGTTTGATCGGCTCGGACATGTCAATACCCGCCTCCCCGCATTCCGGCCTCATAGAGCAGACCGCAGGCGGTAAACAGGGTACAGTCTGTCTTCATTATGATGATGCCCTTTTGATTCGCCAGCTCCACCACCTCCGGAAGCGGTGCCTTCCCCCGCACCATCACGATGCAGCGCATATCCATCATCTCCGCCGTCCGTACCGTCTGCGGATTGTTCAAACCCGTCAGCAGAAGACCCTGATCCTTCACATAAGCCAAAACGTGGCTCATCAAATCCGAACCGCAGGCGTTGATCACCTCCACATCCTCGTAGGGCAGATCGGTATGGATCGTCGCGTCGAGAATCTCCTTTACCCTTGCCAGCTTCATTCCTCGTCCTCCTCGTTTGATCAAAAACTGAAATAGAGTTCAACCGTTTTTTGTGATAGGCCTATTTTATCATAAATTCGCATAGGGCGCAGGGAATTTTCAGAAAAATCAAATGAGACGTTTGCCGAACCGATCACGCCGTAATCATCCGATCCGCATTCCGAAAACACCGGCCCCCCAGAGTCAGACTTAAAGCTCTGACAATTGGAAGCCGGTGTTTGATTTGGGAACCGATCTCACGGCAAATGACATGCGTTTTCCAATGTGCTTCGACCTTTTTTTGAAAAAACCGCAATTGGGTCGAAATAAATGTAAAATTTTGGTCGATAATCCAGCAAAACAATGATTTTGGGGGCCATTTTTCATTTTATTCGACTTTATTTTGATGAAATTGCAAACTAGGTCGAAAACAGGCTCTCCTTTTCGACCCGTTGACGTCATTCTTATAAAACGGCCGAGCAAGCGAAGTCTCTTCCGTCCTTCCTCGATACGCAGATGAAAGGAGGCCTCCGAGGCAATCGTAAACGGGGT
This sequence comes from uncultured Bacillota bacterium, assembly GCA_959606705.1. GTDB lineage: Bacteria > Bacillota > Clostridia > Peptostreptococcales > Anaerovoracaceae > CAUHLX01. The sequence continues at coordinate 4,162 of CAUHLX010000179.1, forward strand.
AATTGGTTCGAAGAGGAAGACTTTAAGCTCCTGCTTTCGGAAAACGGTCAGACCCCGGAGACAGTCATGGGGAACGTCAAAAAGGTCTTGGAAACCGGAAAGGTGATCGCCCTTTCCGTGACGGATGTGGCATGCTCCCTCCGAAAGAAACAGAAAAAATAAGAAGTAAAACGGTTCTTGACTTTTTAAAGAAAAATATGATATTATAACCAAGTTGGACAGCTAAGTGCGTAGAATTCCGAACGGATTCTACGCACTATTTTTTTGTTCATCGCAGTTTTTAGGCAGCTTTTCTCCGATAAAGACTCCAAATCATACATTCCGTATTAGGAGGAGAATCATGGAACAAACAAATCAAAATCAAATGCTAGGTGAAGAAAAAATATCGAAACTGTTGATTAAGTTTTCGATTCCCTGCATCCTTTCACTTCTCATCAGCGCACTTTATAACATCGTTGATCAGATCTTCGTAGGAAACAGTACGTTGGGATATCTCGGCAATGCTGCCACGGGAATCGTATTTCCTATCCTGATTATCGCACAAGCCCTTGCGTGGTGTGTTGGGGATGGCTGCGCCGCCTATCTCAGCATTTGTCAAGGGAAAAAGGATACACAAAATGCGCATCGCTGTATTGGAACCGGCATTACGATCACGCTGATCCTCAGCGTAATCATGTTGGCTCTCTGCGCGGTATGGAAAGAGCCGCTGCTCCGATTATTCGGCGCGTCGGACCAGACGATCGGAATGGCAATCAAATACTTCACCATCGTGCTCTGCTTCTTTCCGGCCTTTATGCTGATGAACATGATGAACGCTGTCGTTCGCGCAGATGGAAGTCCGGCGGTTTCCATGGTGTCCATGTCGCTTGGCGCAATTTTGAATATCATTCTTGACCCAATATTTATCTTTGGTCTGGATCGAGGAATCGCGGGTGCGGCATGGGCAACGGTGATCGGACAGACAGTTTCTTTTCTCGTCAGTGTACTGTACTTTTTTAGAACCAAAAGCTTTCGCTTGACGAAGAAGAGCTTTGTCCCGCATTTTAAAATTTTCAGCAACGCCTTGAAATTGGGCGCATCTTCCTTTATTACACAGATGTCCATTGTCGTCATTTCCTTGACCTGTAACATCATGCTTGCCAAATATGGCGCTCTGTCCATCTACGGACAGGATATTCCGATCTCGGTCATCAGCATTGAAACAAAGGTGTTTACCATTGTCATTAACATCGTCGTTGGCATTGTCCTTGGCGGACAGCCGATTTTAGGCTACAATTACGGCGCGAGAAAGTATGATCGCGTCAAAGAAACGTACCGCACGATTCTAATTGCAACACTTGCGGTCGGTACTGTGTCTACTTTGATTTTTGAAATTTGCCCGCAGGTTGTAATCAATATTTTCGGTTCCGGAAATGATGCGCTCTATCTGGAATACGCAGCGCGGACATTTCGTATTTTCCTATCGCTGGTCATCTTTACCTGTGTGATTAAAATGTCCTCTATCTTCTTTCAGGCCGTGGGGAAGCCTGTCATGGCAGTCATTGCGTCACTGACCCGCGATATTGTCTGCTTCGTACCGCTTGTTATCCTGATCCCTGCTATTTCCGAAGAAAACCAAGCCGGCAGCGGGATCAATGCGATCCTGTTTGCCGCTCCGGCCGCGGATATTATTGGTATAGTCGTTGCCATTTGCTTGACAGTACGTTATTTCAAAACAATGGAATCCAGCAAAAGCCGAGAACCCGTCCCGGATAGTGCGGTGATCCGTCCCTCTCATAAAGGGGTCATTGTC
>CAUHLX010000180.1 GCA_959606705.1 uncultured Bacillota bacterium
GAGGTTTGGATTCCCACCAGAATCCTGGAAAACAAATCTCTGCCGATAAAATCGGTCCCCAGCAGGTGTCCTTCCACGTACCCGTCAAACCCCACGGGCGCCGCCAGCTTATCGGAAGGAAGATTGACCAGCGGATCATAGGGAACGATCAGCGGAGCAAAAAGGGTGATGAACACAGTCAGGAGCAGAATCGCCAACCCGATGGCGCAGCTGGGATTTTTCTTAATAAATGTAATCGCTTTTCCCATGATCTATAATCCCCCCTGTGCTTTTCTAATCCGAGGATCTAAGTAGATGTAGCCGATGTCGATCAGCATGTTGATTAAGATAAAGCAGCCTGAAAGCAGTACCACCAGCCCCTGCACCAGATAGTAGTCTCTGCGGAGGATCGCGTTCAGCGTCTGGAGGCCCAGTCCCGGATAACTGAACACATATTCCAAAACCACGCAGTTTCCGATCAGATAGCCTAATTGGGAACCGAAAATCGTTAAAACCGGAATCAGGGAATTGCGGAACGCGTAGCCGATCAGCGCTGTCTTCCCGGGAATGCCCCTGGCCTTGGCCGCCTTGACGAAATCCTGGCTGAGGCTGCTCATCATGGACGCTCGCACGTTCCGCATGAGTACCGCCATCAGCGGCAGAGAAAGGACGATGGCGGGAAGAATGGCGTAGTTGAATCCTCGAAAACCCGTGGAGGGCAGAAGATGCAGCTTCACCGAGATCAGCTGTATGAGCATGATGCCGATCCAGTAGTTCGGCAGGGATTGAAACACCATGGCCACGCTGGAGACTCCCCGGTCGATCCAGGTGTTGCTCTTCACCGCCGCCAGAATTCCAAAGCCCACTCCGAACACCACCGCCAGGCAGATGGCCAACACCAGCAGCAGCGCCGTGGGGGGAATCGCTTTCATGATCACATCCAGCACATCCTGCTTCTGGAAATAAGAGTAGCCCAGGTTTCCGTGAAACAGATTCTGCACGTATTTGATAAACTGAGTGGGAATATCTTCACCGATTCCCATCTGCGTCTTCAACGCTTCCAGCTGCGCGGCCGTGGCGTTGGGCGCCATTGTTCTGGACGGGTCTCCCGGGATCATGCGCAGCAGGATAAACGTGACAATCAGTATTGCCACAAGCACGATCACACCTTGCAGGAGCCGTTTTAATATTGTCGAAAACATGTGACCTCCTATTTTTCAATCCGGCGCCGTCAATCGAAAAGCCGTTTTACCGCGCCCGGTGCTTCCGGCAGGATTCCTGTTCCATCCTGCCGGAAACCTCAGAGCACTAGCAAAACGGCCGGATTCTTAACGGATGCAGATCGTATCGCGAAATGTTCGCTCTCATTATCCGCTTTAATTATTGCTGAAGGATACGTTCTGGAACGGCATCGCCGACGTGGCCGTAGGCTTGAAGCCCTCCACATCCGCCCGCGTGGCGTAGATCAGAACGGAATTGAACAGCGGCAGGTGAGGAACCTTCTGGGCCAGCAGGGGATACACTTCATCCTTCAGGCAAGCCGCACGCTCCGCCTCATCGGTGAGGGAGGCTTCCTTCTGCAGCACGGCGTCCATTTCAGCGTCGTCACAGAAAGCCACCTGTCCCGGTGTCCGGTAAAAGGCCGCCAGCACCAGATCCGGTTCGATTCCGGGAGGCATCCAGCCCGTGTCACACATATAACCCGACTTGTCCTGATAAAGGGAATCCAGCCAGCTCGCGGTCTCCATGACCTCCAGCTTGCAGTTGATTCCTACGTCCGCCAGATTGGAAACGATAAACTCACCATATTCCTTGGTCTTAGGATAGAACCCCGTGGAGGTGAAATAGGTCAGCTCCGGCAGTCCTTCTCCGTTGGGATATCCTGCTTCCTTCAACAGGCTCTTGGCCTTTTCCGGATCGTAGGTGGGATAATTGGCGATCGGCGAGTAGCCCCAAGATACGCTGGAAACGAAGCAGTCCGCCGGGGTGGCGTAACCGCCCATGATATCGTTAACGATGGTGTCACGGTCAATGGCGTAGGCGATGGCCTGACGTACCTTCTCCTCATTCATGGGAGGCATCTTCCACTTGAACACCAGGTTTTTCTGCTCGATGGATTCCACCGTTTGATACTTGCAGTTTTCGTCCGCTTCGATCAGCGGTACCTGCTCGGCTTCCACACGCTCGATGATGTCGGCTTCTCCCGACTGCAGTGCCGCCAAGCGAGTGGCCGGATCCGCTACGTAACGGAAAATCAGATTGGGAATCTTGGCCTTTTCTCCCCAGAAATCATCGAACGCCACGAATTCGCACTGTTCATTTTCAAATTTTACGAATTTGTAAGGTCCCGTCCCGTTCAGATTGTTCATTAAAACTTCTTCGTTTTTGATGTCATCCGCAGACATGATAGGGGTAAAGCAGAGGTTGTTGATCAGCGGAGCGTAGGGCTTGCCGCTGGAAGGAGTAAGACGGACCGTCATGTCGTCTACCACTTCCCCCTTCACCTGCTCTCCCCACCAGGCGCTGGCTACGCGGGCCGGATCGGAAAACCGTTCCACCGTCATCACCACGTCCTCAGCGTCCAGCGTACTTCCGTCGTGGAACTTGATTCCATCGTTCAGGGCAATTGCCAACGTCATTCCATCATCGAGATAATGCCATTCTTTCGCTAAACAAGGTGTAATTTCCTGGGTTTCCGTATCCATCTCCCAAAGGCGGCTGAATACGACCCATTCCACGTGAAGATTTGCCAAAATCGTGTGTCCCGTCGGGTCCCAGCTTCCGGTAAAGCTTTCCGCGGAGAGTACGGTCAGTGTGTCCTTTGCTTCTCCTCCTCCGGAATCTCCGCTGTCCGAACCGCATCCGGCCAGCGTCCCCACCGCTAAAAGCAGCGCCAACAGCAAGACCAGAGTTCGTTTTTTACTGCTCTTTTTCATGAGTTTCCTCCTCGTTCTCGAATTGCGTTCCTCAGTTTCCGGCTTTTCGCGGCCCGATTGCTTTTGCAAGCCCGTCTGATTTTCTGTGCAATTCATTATTTTTAGAATATTATATCATTTCCTTTTGAATTGTACAGCGTTTTTGTGAAGTTTTTATTATGTTATGTGGTTTTATGACCGTTTTATAATTAAACTTGCACATCATTCCACTTTTCTGGGCATAAAAAAACCGGTGAATTGGTTCTTTCTCCCTGAATTCATCGGCTTTCTAACCGTTCGATCGGATTATCTCCGTATTTTGTCAAACTTTGTCGAATCTGTTGGTCGAGTATTTCTTTACGGCCGATCCTCCTCGTTCTCCTCCCACAGCTCCGACAGCACCAGGCGAATCCCCAGCTCCTCGATCCCTCGCCGATACTCCTCCGATAGATTGGTATCGGAAACGATGATATCGATGTCCTCCAAAGGACAGGTCACCGAAAAGGAGTTGATTCCGAACTTTTCACTGTGAGCGACCAGAACTACCTCCTTGGCCCTGCTCATCATGGTGGCGATCAGATGAGATTCGTCCTCGCTGTAATCAGAAACGCCGCCTTCAAAGGTAACACCTCCGGCGCCCACGAACACCCGGTCCACAAAAAAGCTTTGCAAAGCGTTGTATGCCAGCTGCCCTCCGATGGACTGCTCGTCCGAACAGACCTTGCCCCCCAGCACGTAGACCTCAAGTTCCGAATCCACCAATTCGTTGAGCACCGGCAAGGAATTGGTCAGGACGGTGATCCTCTGCTTTTCTTTTAAATTTCTGGCGACCTCCAAAATCGTAGAACCGATGGCCAGCAGAACGGAATCGCCCTCGTCCACCAGCTCCGCCGCCGCTCGCCCGATGGCCGCTCGCTCACGATAACCCAGTCCGGTAGGCGTCACACTTCTGGAAACCGTTCCCGTTCCTCCATGCTCCGACTGCTTTCCGTCCGCCAAGACAGCCCCGCCGTACACCCGTTTGATCAGCTTCTGCTCTTGAAGCGCCTCCAAATCTCGTCTCACGGTTTCGTGGGAAACATGGAACATCTTCACCGCATCGGTTATTTTTATGATTCTGTTTTTTGACAGATGCCGCATGATCTGTTCTTGCCGTTCCTGAGCCAGCATGATAATCTCACCCGCACTTTCCTTTTTTTCGCCTCCATTATACACGCCATTTGCTTTCCGGGCAAGGAATAACATTCCATAGAAATCTTCAAAGACGGCCTGTCCTTCCCTCACACCTTTTTCCCCTGCCGCATATTGTTAGGATGAGGAAACAATCTTTCCTTACCACTCACTTTTAAACTTATGAATCGAGGACCTATGTTATGAACAATTTCAATTTATATAACGTTCCGGTAGGAAAGACCGCCCGGATCGACCAGTTGACCGCAACCGGCACCATCCGCAGAAGACTCCTGGACATCGGATTGACCGAAGGAACCCAGGCAACCTGTCTTTACGCCAGTCCTTCCGGGGATCCGAAAGCCTATTTGATTCGCGGCGCGGTGATCGCCCTCCGCTCCGAAGACGCTTCTCAAATTGAAGTCGCACCTCAATTCGGCACGGAGCCTGTCATGGAAACGGGACGGAGCACGGCGGCTTCCCAGCTGATGAATCTAAACTTTTAAAGGAGGCTTACATGGGGCTTACTCTGGAATCTACGGGAAACAACGCACAAGACAAAGGTCTGAACGTTGAAAAAGAAAACGAAACCGATCGGGTGGTGGCTCTGGCCGGCAACCCAAACGTCGGCAAAAGCACGGTGTTCAACGAGCTGACCGGCTTGAAACAGCACACCGGCAACTGGCCCGGCAAGACTGTCTGCAACGCCCAGGGCAGCTGCATCCACAACGGCAGCCGTTACATTTTAGTCGATATCCCCGGCACCTATTCTCTGATGGCCCATTCCGCCGAGGAAGAGGTGGCTCGAGATTTCATCTGCTTCGGAGGAGCGGACGCGGCGGTGGTAGTCTGCGACGCCACCTGTCTGGAACGCAATATGAACCTGGTGCTTCAAACCATTGAGATCACTCCCCGAGTGGTGGTCTGTGTCAACCTCATGGACGAAGCGGAAAAAAAGCACATCCACATTGATCTTGTCAAGCTGCAGAAGCGGCTGGGCGTTCCGGTGGTTTCCGCCAGCGCCCGCAGCGGCCGGGGCTTGACCCAGCTGATGGACCGGGTGGAGCGGATCACCCAACCCGGCCGAACCGACTCGCCTGCCGCGAATCCGGCGGATGCTCCCACCGCCGATACGGTCCTTCGGATCAAATATTCCCCTGAAATAGAAGACGCCATCCGAGCGATTCAAGCCGAAATCGATCCGATTCTCGAAGGTAAGATCAACACCCGCTGGGCCGCCCTCAAACTGCTGGACGGCGATCCCTCCCTTTTGGCGGCCTTGGAAGAGCACCTGGGCTTCAGCCTGGCCGAACACTTAAATGTCAGCGACCGGCTGGTGGAAGCTCGAGGGGCGCTGTCCCGCCTCGGCCTTTCCGAAAGCAAGCTGAGAGACGCGGTGGTCGCTCGGATTTACCAGGAGGCGGAAGCGGTTTGCAAGGATGCCGTCCTCTATGCCGATCAGAAATACAACCAGCGTCAACTGCAGATCGATCGTTTACTTACCAGTCGGATCACCGGAATTCCTCTCATGCTGGCCATGCTGGCGGTGGTGTTCTGGATCACGATTACGGGGGCCAACGTCCCCTCCGCCCTGCTGGCCGATGGGCTGTTCTGGGTGCAGGACCGCCTCTCCGACCTTTTCTACGCGCTGAACGCCCCCGAATGGCTTCACGGGCTTCTGGTTCTGGGTCTCTTCCGGGTCCTGGCCTGGGTCATCTCCGTGATGCTGCCACCCATGGCGATCTTCTTCCCGCTGTTCACACTGCTGGAGGATTCCGGTTACCTGCCCCGCATCGCCTTTAATCTGGACCCTCACTTCAAAAAGTGCTGTGCCTGCGGAAATCAGGCTCTGACGATGTGCATGGGCTTCGGCTGCAACGCCGCGGG
>CAUHLX010000181.1 GCA_959606705.1 uncultured Bacillota bacterium
CGTGGCGGCGGAGTATATCGATCAGGGAATTCGCTGCAATATCGTCTGTCCGGGAACCATTCTGACACCGTCCCTGCAGGATCGCATCGACAGCGCGCCGGATCCGGAGGCGGAAAAGGCGAATTTCTTTGCCCGACAGCCGGTAGGACGTCTGGGCAGGCCTGAGGAAGTTGCGGAGGCCATTCTTTTTGCCGCCGACGATGAGGCCGCGTTTATGACATCCGGGGTGATCTCTATCAATGGTGGGATGATTCTCTAAAGTACCGATTAACCTATCGATTCATGCAAGGAGGAGATTATGAAAAACGAAACAGAAAAGAAAAGCGGTTACTCTTCTCGATTCGGCTTGCTTTGCGTATTGGTCGGAGGAAGCGTGGGCACGGGGAACCTGTGGCGTTTCCCACGTCTGGTTGCCGGCAGCGGCGGCGGCGCATTTATTCTGGTAATGGTTATCTGTGTGTTTCTGATCGCGCTTCCTTTGGTCTATGTTGAGAATGTGATCGGCCGTGCCACGCGGCATTCGGCTCCCGGTGCGTTCCGCGACATGATCGGGCCGAAGTATACCTGGATGGGAACCTTTGCGACCCTGGTTTACTTTATGATGCTGTCTTACTATATCGTCGTTTTGGGATGGTGTGTCCGCTACACCTTCATGTCTGCCGCCGGGAGTTATTTCGGCGCTGACAAAGCGGCGCTGTTCGCGGATGTCACCAACGGAGATCTGGGCACCGCGGCTTGCTGGCTGGGAGGGATGGTACTGCTGTTCGTTTGTATCAGAAGACAGAAGATGCTGGAACGAGCGGCGAAATTCCTGATGCCCGCGCTGTTTCTTCTCCTGATCATCTTGGTGATCTATGCCTTAACACGGGAAGGTGCCAGCGATGGCCTGGCCTTTGCTTTCACCATGGACCTCAAAACCTTCGTCAATCCCAGCACCTGGCTGGAAGCGCTGACTCAGTGCGCTTGGTCCATCGGGCCCGGCACCATGATGCTGGTAGCGGGTTCCAAGTACACAGCGAAGATTGACGATATCGTTCTGAATTCTCACATCGTCGCCTTTGGCGATATGTCCGTGGCTCTGCTGGGCACCCTGTGTGTGCTGCCCTGTCTGTTTGCCTTCGCGGCATCCACGGACGCCGCGGTGGAAGTTTGCAACTCCGGCAGCAATGGTTTGACCTTTATCGGCCTCACCAACATGTTCGAAGTCATGCACGGCGGTCGGGTGATCGGCACGATTTTCTTCCTGTGCCTGACCTTTGCGGCCTTCTCATCGGCGGCTCTGATGGCCACCTGTTTCAGCAACGCGCTGATCGATATCGGGTTTACCCGTAAGAAAGCGGTCCTCTCGGTTATCATCGGATTGTCGCTGTTTGGGATCCCCTCCGTCCTGAGCCAGGATTATCTGACCAATCAGGACAACACCTGGGGTTACGGCCTGGTGTTCGGTACGGCATTCCTGGGATTCTTGGCGCATAAGTACGGTGAAAAGAAGATGCGGACTCAATTGATCGATCCGGTAAGTGATATCAAAGCCAGCAAAAGCTTTGACTTCCTGGCGGGCAAGCTGGCACCTATCGTCATCCTGATCGTCATCATCGCCTGGTGCGTACAGGCGGTGGGCTGGAATGAAGAATGGTGGGCTCCGTTCGCTGTCAGCAGTCTGGGTACCATGGTATATCAGTGGGCGATCGTGTTCATTCTTTCCATCGCGCTCAATCAGAAAATCAATCAGAGCATCAAGCATAAATACTTCAACGGCGAAGAGTTTGGCGACATTCCCGACGAAGTTCTGAATGAAGAGTAAGGGAAAGGGAGGTTCGATTATGTGGATTGCGGTAATGATTGCTACGGTGGGCTTGAACTGGGGGCTGTTCTTGTATTATATTATCCGTGCGATAAAAGCGGGAAAACAGGGGAGTTAAAAAAAAGGAAATGAGGGGATGAGAAAATGAAGGGAAAAAATGTGTTTTGCGGCGGCTGCAACAAGGCGGAGAATATCTTTAAAGGCCTGCTTGGCAGGGAGGCGGCAGTTCCGGAGGAGATCACGGTCATCGAGCTGGTGAAGGCCCGCTGTGACGAGCTGACCAAAACCTACGGCGTCACCGCCGCTGCGGAGGCATCCGAAGCGATCCGCGAAGCGGAGCTGGTCCTCATCGCCGTAAACCCGCCGCAGGTGCGAAGCGTCACCAGCGTACTGCGAACGTTGATCGGCGAAGAAACAATCGTAATGTCCATTGCGGCGGGGGTTACGATCGCTGCCTTGGAGAGCCAGCTGGGCGGTGGTAAAAAGGTGGTGCGCGTGATGCCGAACACCCTGTGTCAGTCCGGCAGCGGTTACAGTGCCGCCTGTATCAACGACAGAATCGACGGCAAGGATCGGGAATTCATCACGAGAATCTTGGACGCTCTGGGCCAGACGATGTACATTGAGGAAGAGATGTTCAACACCTTTACCGCCTTCAGCTGTTCCGGGCCCGTCTGGCTGTATCAGACGGTGGAAGCGCTCATCAATGCCGGTGTGTATGTGGGCTTCGGACGCCGGGAGGCGCGGGAAATGGTGATTCGAAACATGATGGGTGTGGCGCAGGTTCTGGCGGCGTCGGATGTTCCTCCGGCGGTCAAGGTGGACGAAATGTGCTCTCCGGGAGGGGTGACGATCGAGGCGTTGAAATCTCTCCAAGAGGAAGGGTTTGCGGCGGCGGTAATGACCTCGGTCACCTCTGCCGTCCGAAAAGCGAATTCCATCGAATAAAATCCGTTCACTCGGTGAGTACTTTCGCGCCGGTGTCCAGATAATGCCGAATGAAATCAAGACGATAGATAAAGAGCTGATCTTTGGTTTTCCGAATGATCCGCTCTTTTGTCAATTGTGACAGAAGTTTGTTGCAGGTGGTCAAGTGGATCAGCAGGAGATCCGCAATTTCGCTTTGTGTCAGCTCACAGTGAACGGAGTAAACACCGTCCTCATCGGGAGTGCCCGCCTGGCAGAGCTTGTCCAGCCAGGTCAGGAGCTTCTGATCGGCGGAAAGGTGAGCCGTGTTGAGCAGACGGTGTGTAAGTTCGGAGTAAAAGACGTTGGTGAAGTAGAGAAATTCTTCGAAGAAACGCGGATCCCGGCAAACCAGATCATAGCATTGGGATTTCGTAAAGGCCACCAGAATGGAATTTTCCACGGCGATGATCCGCAGCTGATCCTTCGAAAAGGAAGCCACGGAGGAATATTCGCTGAGAATCATACAATCCGCTCCTCTGGTATCCAACGTAAAAAAGGAGCCGTCCGACCGTTCGAAGCCTACTTTGCACTTCCCGCTGGAAATATAGTAAAGCAGAAAGTCATGATCCCTTTCACAGTTTTTCGTAATGAGCTCCCCTGCAAACAGCTTCAGCGTCACGCCTTCATTCAAATACCGTTTGAACTGGGATTCCTGTTTGGGGAAGTGGGCCATGAGAATGGACTGCAGGCTGTTGACCGGATCCGCAGGCTGTTTGGTACGCTGATTCATTTGGTTCTCCTCGTGTCATCGGGCGGCGTGAAAATCTTAGCGGCCGCCATAGCTGCAATAAAGTATTGGAAAATAGCAACGTTACTCATTCAACAACATCATGATATGACAATTTTCAATGCATGTCAATGCTTGCGGCGTATACCTTTTTATTGGAAAACCTGATAAAATAAGAAAAAATACTAAAATAGGAGGAATGTATCATGAAATTGATCGATCAATCTACCAACACCTTTTGCAAAGATTTAACTCCTTTTTATCGGGCACAGCCGGGTGAGACCATGGTGTTTCGTACCCTGGACTGTTTTGGAAATCAAATTCGCCGGGAGGATCAGCTGGTTCACACCATCGACCCGGAGGTCGCCAATCCGGCGGCAGGTCCCGTTTACGTAGAGGGGGCGCAGCCGGGTGACGTGCTGGTTGTGGATATTTTGGATGTTCAGGTGGATTCCCAAGGGGTCATCTGTACGATGGAGGAAGCCGGGCCGCTGAGTGACGACTGTGAGATTCGCACCAGGGTGGTTCCCATTGAAAACGGGATGGCCAGCTTTAAAGATATCAAGTGGCAGGTGGATCCCATGATCGGCGTCATCGGCGTGGCGCCGGCCGAAGGAGCGATTCCCTGCGAATTGCCGGGTGCGCATGGCGGAAACATGGACAGCAAGATGATCAAGAAGGGGTCTCGGGTTTATTTGCCGGTTTTTGTGGAGGGCGCCTTGTTGGGGATGGGAGACATTCACGCATCCATGGGGGACTGTGAGCTCTGCGGTACGGGCATTGAAATTGCCGGTGACATTACGGTTCGCGTTTCCCTGGTGAAAAATTTCCGGCTGGCTTGGCCGGTCACCGAGACCAGAGACAAGTGGTATGTCAATCCCTGCGCCGATGATTATGAAAAAGCGCTGATTCTGGGAACGAAGGAAATGCAGAGGCTTTTAGTGGACGCATACGGTTGGGACAAGACGGATGTTTTCCTCTATATGTCGGTACAGTGTGACGTGGAGATCAACCAGGCGACGAAGCCCTGCCCCATCGATATGATTTTGAGAATCGGTGTACCTAAGCTGGCCGAGAAGCCGCCGCTCATCCGCTGAGAGCGGGCATCGCGTCCGGACACAGCAGGATCGGCGGCAATCGACGGAGTTTTAGAGAATAGAAAAGAGGCGAGGCAATGAGCAATGAAAAGAGCGAGTTAAAAAGAACGTTAAAGTTGAAGGATCTGGTCTTTTACGGAATGGTCATGATGGTGCTGATCGCGCCCATGGCCGTGTTCGGGGAGGTCCAGCTGGCCAGTGAAGGGATGGCGCCGTTAGTCTATCTGGTAGGCGTGGTGGCCATGGTCTTTACCGCGCTGAGCTATATGCAGATGAGCAGCCGCTTTCCCGTGGCCGGCTCCGTATACGCTTACGTACAGCGAGGGATCAACCATCACGTGGGATTTGTGGCCGGCTGGCTGATTCTTTTGGACTATATTTTCGTACCGGCGTTCCTGTACGCCATCGTGGCCAGCTTGAGTGCGGGCTGGATTCCGGCCATTCCCCCCATCGTGTGGATTCTGATCTTCTTAGGCTTGAACACGGTGATCAACGTGCGAGGGGTGGAATACACCGCCAAAACGGACATCGTACTGTTTTTTATCGAGCTGGTGGCGGTTCTGATCTTCCTGATCGGCGGCATCAAGTTCATAATGGAAGGCGGGGGCACCGGCGCTTTCGTTTTGGACCCGCTGTATCAGCCGGATAAGATCAACCTGCCGTTTATCGCTTCGGCATGCAGTATCGCTTGTCTGTCCTTCCTGGGCTTTGACGGGATCAGTACGCTGGCGGACGAGGCCATCGAGCCGGAAAAGAACATTGGCAGGGCGACGCTGATTTCGCTGGTGTGCATCGGACTGCTGTTTGTGGTGGAAACCTATATCGCCTGTCTGGTGGAACCCAACTGGGCGGGGCTGGACATCTCCTCCGGATTCTATGATCTGGCGGCTAAGGCCATCGGAGAGTGGTTTTATGTGTTTCTGATGGCGGTGACCATCGCGGCGGCGGGCATCGCTAACACCATGGTGGCGCAGTCCTCCTGCGCTCGTCTGCTGTACAGCATGGGCCGGGACCGGGTGGTGCCGAAGGTATTCGCCAGCGTTCACCCCAAATTTCAGACTCCTTATAAGGGAATCCTTATCATCGCCGGCTTTTCTCTGGTGATTGCCGTAGCACTGCCCATCGACACGCTGGTGCGGCTGGTGAATTTCGGAGCCTTGTCCTCCTTCATCATGCTGAATTTTGCGGTCTTTTATTTCTTCTTTATAAAGGAGAAGAAGCGGGGACTGGGGGCCATCGTCAAATATGTGGTCTGCCCCTGGATGGGGATTTTGATTCTGGGCTATGTGTTCATGGGCTTCGATAAGATCAGTTACATCGTAGGCTTTTCCTGGATGGCTT
>CAUHLX010000182.1 GCA_959606705.1 uncultured Bacillota bacterium
AATGATCGCTTCCTTGCGCGAACAGCGCCAAGGATCGCCGCGATCATTATATCATACTTAAACAGCTTTGAGAACGTAAATCCGAGATACGAGACAACTTTTGGGAAGGAGGCAGGGAAAGTATGGATCGGACGATTCTGCACTGTGACATGAACGCGTTTTATGCTTCCGTGGAGCTGCTGGCCCTGCCGGAGCTGGCGGACCGTCCGGTGGCGGTCTGCGGAGATCCTCAAAATCGTCATGGGATTATCCTGGCAAAGAACCAATTGGCGAAGGGCTTTGGAATTGTGACGGCGGAGACGGTGTGGCAGGCGAAAAAGAAGTGCCCGGAGCTGGTTTTAGTCCGACCTCATCACGATCGATACAAGATCTACAGTGAGAAGATCAACGGAGTTTACAGTCGGTTTACGGATCAGATCGAGCCCTTCAGCATCGACGAATCCTGGCTGGATGTTACCGGAAGCCTTTCGCTGTTCGGAAGCGGCCGGGAGATCGCAGACCGGATTCGTGCCGCGGTGAAGGAAGAGCTGGGACTGACGCTTTCCGTAGGAGTGTCCTTCAACAAGGTCTTTGCCAAGATGGGCAGCGATTATCGGAAACCGGACGCCACCACGGTGATCGACCGAGGAAACTATCAAAAGCTGCTCTGGCCCATGGCGGTGCGGGAGCTGTTTTTCGTGGGGGGCGCTACGGCGGAAAAACTGGAGCGCATGGGAATCCGAACCATCGGAGAGCTGGCCTGCGCGGATCGGAAGCTCCTGTCGGGGCTGTTCGGCAAACACGGGGAGATGATCCACGACTACGCTAACGGAATCGATGAGAGTCCGGTTGCGCTGTTCTCTGAAAAACAGAAGATCAAATCCGTGGGAAACGGCATCACGTTCCGCAGAGATTTAAAAGGAGAAGGGGACATCCGAACCGCGGTCAAAGCCCTTTCGGACAAGGTGGCCGGCCGGCTGAGACGTTATAAGCTCAAATGTCAGGGCGTGAAGGTGGATATCAAGGATCCCTGGTTCAAGACCATTTCCCGGCAGAAGCAGCTGAGTTCTCCCACCAACCTGGCGGAGGAAATCTGCAAGACAGCTTTGGAGATCATCAAAAAGAGCTGGGGAACGCAAAAACCCATACGCTTGCTCACCATCACGGGGATCAATCTGGTGGAAGAGGATGCGCCGGCACAGCTCAGCCTGTTCGACGACAACGGGGACGACCGGGAAAAGAAGGAGCAGGTGGAGCGGGCCATGGATCGAATTCGGGAAAAATACGGCGGAAGCGCCATCACCTACGGAAGCATCATCGGAAACGATATCGGAATCGAATTGAAAGAGGAGGAAATGGAACATGAAGAAGAACTCAATGAAGAAAATGGCGGCGCTGATTCTGGCGCTGGCGCTGGCGGGATCGACTTTGACCGCCTGCGGAGGGAACAGTGATCCGGCGGATCCGGGTCAGGATCAGAATGCCCAGGAGCCGGCGGCGGAGCTCAGCGCGCCGGTAAAGGTCGCGGCACTGTCCGGCCCCACGGGAATCGGAATGGCACTGCTGATGAATCGGCCGGACCAGTATGAAATTACCATTTATCAAAGTCCGGACGAGGTGGTGGGAAAGATCCTGTCGGGGGAAGTGGACGTAGCGGCGGTTCCTTCAAATCTGGGAGCGGTGCTCAACAATAAAACCAAGGGCGGCGTCAAAATGCTGGCGGTGAATACCGGAGGCGTGCTGTACGTGGTGGAGAACGGAAAGACTGTCACGCGTTTGGAAGATTTGCGAGGCAAGACGATCCTGGCCAGCGGAAAAGGCGGCGCCCCGGAGTACATCCTGAACCGTCTGCTGATGGATGCGGGTCTGGACCCTGCCAAGGATGTGACCATTCAGTGGCTGGCCAATCACGCGGACATCGCTTCCACCCTGCTGACACAGGAGGGCGCCGTGGCTCTGCTGCCGGAACCCTTCGTTTCCGTAGTCATGGATCAGAGCGAGCAGGTGAATGTAGCGGTGGACCTGAACAAGCTTTGGAAGGACAACTACGGGCAGGAGCTTCCCATGGGAACACTGATCGCTTCTAAGGATTTTGTGGAAAACCGTGCCGGGGATCCGGAGATTTTTCTCAAAGCGTATCAGGACTCGGTGGATGAAGTCAACAGCCATCCGGCGGCGGCCGCGGATGTGGTGGCGGAAAAGGGGATCATTGCGGACGCGGTTACCGCGGAACAGGCCATTCCCCGGTGCAACATCGTGTTCCTCGGCGGTTCGGATGCCAAAGCGGCCCTGGAGCCGTTCTATGAGGTGATCTTTCAAATGGATCCCAAATCCGTAGGCGGGACGCTGCCCTCCGAGGACTTCTATTACATTTCGAAATAGGTGCGCAAAGCGATGAAGAAATGGACGAAGTACGTGCTGATCGCGGGTTTTTGGCTTTTGGTCTGGTGGGTGGCTTACCGGCTGGTGGGGAAGGAATTGATCTTGCCTTCTCCCTTTGTCACCCTGCGGACGCTGATGGGGCTTTTCACCGCGGGGGAGTTTTATGCAAACGTGGCGGCCACTTTGCTGCGGGTGATCTGCGGCGTGGGCCTGTCTTTTGCCGCGGGAATTCTGACGGCGATTCCGGCTTATTTTTTTCGCCCGGTGCGGGAGGTGCTCAAGCTTCCGGTCAACGCGCTGAAATCCATGCCGGTGATGTCCGTCATTCTGTTTGCGATTCTCTGGCTCACCTCGAATCTGGTGCCGGTTTTCGCGTGCTTTCTCATGTGTTATCCGGTGTGCTATACCAATGTGCTCTCCGGAATGGATCGGATCGACCGCCAATATCTCGAACTGTGTCAGGTGTATTCCGTCGGCCGGACGGATCAGCTGTTTTTCTTGTACCTTCCAGGAATTCGTCCGGAGATTCGTTCCGCCCTCAGTCTGGTGACCGGTCTGTCTTGGAAATCGGTGGTGGCGGCGGAGGTTCTGGCGGTGGCACCTTTTTCCATGGGCTATCAGCTGATGCTGGCGAAGTCTTATCTGGAAACGGATCGCCTGTTTGCCTGGACCATAGGAATCATTCTGTTTTCGCTGCTCTTTGAGAGCTTGGTCAACCGGGTCCTCCGGAAGGAGGTGGGACAGTGATTCGTTTGGAACAGATTTGCAAAGCCTTCGAAGGAGAGACCCTTTATCAGAATTTTAATCTGGAGCTTCCCGAAGGGGTGATCACGGCGATTACGGGAGCCTCCGGCTGTGGAAAGACTACGCTGCTGCGGATGCTGGCGGGCCTGGAACGGCCGGATGGCGGGACGGTGAGCGGGCTTGCGGGAAAGCGGGTTGCCTTCCTATTTCAAGAAGACCGCCTGATTCCCTGGCTGACCGTAGAAAAGAATGTGGAATTGGTCCTTCGTTCCTTCTGTGACCGGAAGGAGGCTGCTCGCAGGACCTTCGAAGCGCTGGAACAGGCGGAGCTTTCCGGAAAAGCCCGTCTCCTGCCCCGGGAGCTTTCCGGTGGAATGAGGCGCAGGGCGGCGCTGGCCAGAACGCTGGCCTTTGACGCCGAAGTGATTTTAATGGATGAGCCGTTCACCGGAATGGACGGACAGCTGAAGGAAAAGATCATCGGAAGCATTCTCCCTGCGTTTCGCCAAGCGGGGAAGACGGTGCTGATGGTCAGTCACGATTCGCAGGATGTGCATCAGCTGGCGGAGTACCGGGTCGGGCTGTGGGGCCGGCCGGTGCGATGTGAAGATCCGGTGAAAATTGACAAGAAACGTTGAAGAATGTCGGTTGACGGTTGACGGCAGCGTTTGTCGGCGGATATAATGAGAGAAAAGTTTAAAAGAAAAGGAGCATGCATATGCGTCTTGCGACCATAATTACCGGAATTTTAATGATTGCCATGGGGATTTGGTGTTTCGCCAATCCGGGGGCGACCTTCGCTTCTCTGGCGTTTCTTCTGGGGGTGGTCATGCTGATTGCCGGCGCCGTGGGGATCGCCTCTTATTTTTGGAGGAGAAAATTCGGATTAGAGTCGGGATGGCAGCTGGCGGAAGGAATCGTGACCCTCGTACTGTCGATTTTAGTGCTGGCCAATCGTCTGGTGGCCGAAGTGATGATCCCGCTGTTTTTCGGAATGTGGCTGATCTTTACGGGAACGATCCACGTGATGCAGGGGCTGGAGCTGTACCGATTGAAGAAAAAAGGCTGGTACTGGCCAGGAGGCTTTGGCCTGCTGTCACTGGCGGCGGGAATCTTTACCTTTGTAAATCCGCTGGTGGCCGGGATCACGGTGATGATGATCATCGGCATTCTATTTGTGATTCAGGGAGCGAACGTGCTTACTCTGGGCGTTCATATGAAGAGCAAATCAATGTGAAAGACCATCATTCCCCGTGATGAAGGGTGAACACCGTGACCTCCGGGACGGAGAGGAAGCGGAGGGGCAGCTTGGTGGTGCCCAGTCCTCGGGTGACATAGAGCTGCAGGCTGCGTTCGTTCTCCAAGGAATACGGACCGCGGACGTACTTTTTTCCATAGGGGGGCAGGATGTAATCGTCGAACATCGGGAGATTGACCTGGCGGCCGTGGGTGTGGGAGGAAAACATTAAATTTCCGTTGAATTCCAAAATGGAATCCGCCACATCCGGTTCGTGGCACAGCACCAGATTGAAGAAGTCCGGGCGGGCCAGAGAGACCGTTGAGGGGACGCCGTAGCCGATGAGAACGTCGTCGATTCCCACGATGCCGATGCTCAGATCATCCAGACCGGTGTATTCGTTGATCAAGACTCGAAAGCCGCCGGCTTCCATGATGGATTCGTATTCTCGTTCGGCGCCGCCGCCATAATCGTGGTTTCCGAAAATGGCCAGCTTGCCTCGGGGAGCCGTGATTTCGGCCAGGAGCCGGCTGATTTCGTCCGGGTCGCCTTCGTATGAGGCATAATTGTCGATCAGATCTCCTAAAAATAAGACCAGGTCCGGATCGGCTTTTTTTATTTCCGCCAGAACGCGGCGGAAGTCTTCGGGGGTATAATATTCGCTGAAGTGAGTATCGGAAAACGCCACGATGCGAAAACCGTCGGCAGCCTGGCTGATCAGCGGAGATTCCAGATCGGTGGTTTCCACCCGCAGCATGCGGGGTTCGATGTAACGGGCATAGGTGAACAGCAGGGCGCCGGTCACCGCAAGCAATATAAGGAAGCGCAGAATCGCTTTAATGAATCGAAACACGGTCTTTACCTCAAGCTTTCTATGGAAATCTATGGGAACTGCCTGTCCTCTCTTCAAGTGGACGCGGCGGAATGATGTGCATTTACATTCCTAATTATACCAAGGAATCGACGGGATGGCAAAGTGAAGATTGTGAGTACATTCGACAGGAGAGGAAGAGAAATGGAACAGTGGGGGAAACGGGAAGTGACAAGAGAAATACGGAGCTCCATCGCGGTGATCGGCGGGGGAGCGGCGGGGATGACGGCGGCTCTGACCGCGGCCGAAACCCTGGCAAATCAGACCCCGGCAGGATCTTCGGGTGAGCCGGCCGCTTCCGTCATACTCTTGGAAAAAAACGACCGTTTGGGCCGGAAGCTTCCGGCTACGGGCAACGGAAGATGCAATCTGTCCAATCGCTTCTGCACCGGAGAGGATTTTGACGGGCTCAGCCTGCGGCGGGCTCCTGCGTTTGCACAGACCGTTTTGGAGCGGCTTTCGGTGGAAGAAACCTTAAAGCGCTTCGAACGGCTGGGAGTTCCCACGAGAGAAGAAAGTGAAGGACGGCTCTATCCCTATTCCCTGCAGGCAGCCTCCGTTCGGGACGCCTTGGAATGGGCCTTGCGGGAACGGGGGGTGCTGGTGCGGACCAATTGTTCCGTTGCGGATCTGATTCATGAGGAGTCCGGCACGTTCGTAATAAAGACGGAAGGGGGAGCTGCTGTTTTGGCG
>CAUHLX010000183.1 GCA_959606705.1 uncultured Bacillota bacterium
ATACGTACTCCCAGCCCGCGGCGCGGCAGAGATCGATATACTCCCGAAACGACTGCTGTTCTTCGGGAAACAGCACCGCGGCGCGCATAAAATCGATGCAGTACCGCGTCCCACGCTGGGGGCTGACCTTCCGAAAGGTCGCGGCGGGAGGAAACTCCTCCGCCTTGTCCACCCGCACCAGTCTCAGTCCCTGACTCTCCATTTCCGAAAGCCATTGTTCCGCGGCGTGATAATCCACGGTCAGAAACGGCCACCGATGAAACTCGTAGCGTCCCCGGAGCTCTCCCAAGGAATTCACTCCCTCCGTTTTCCGCTGAAACCCCTCCGTCATCGTGTCGACCCATTCCTCCCAAGTCGTCGATTCGTTCATTTCCCCCACCTCCCATTAACTCGATCGATCCCATATAAGCATACCTGCAAAGACGATTCCCAGTATTGCGGCACAGATCACCCGGACCACCGCTTTCACAGCACGTTGATATCTTCTTCTTTTTTTCTCGGATGCCAGCAGCAGAACTCTTCGAAATGCAACGCCCTGTTCCAGTCCGGCCAGAACTCCGATCCCGATTCCGCCTAGAAGCAGAATGTTGTTTTTCAAAATCTCCGGGTCCCGTGCAATGGCCGGCGCCGCAGCCAGAACGGCGGCCCATATCGCCAGCGTACTCAGGGCATGATACCCCTTTCCTTTTCTCGCTTTCTTCCTCCACTCTTGGCCGGAGCAACTCAGGTTTCCGTACCCCTCACGGATCTTTCGATGATAGTCCGCCAGCAGGAACGCCGGCAGAATTCCTCCGGCAAGCACCGCACATCCCAGCATGGTATTCAGAAGCACCACTCTTGGGGCGAACCAATTCAAATCCCCTCCGATCCTATCATAAATCCATGTGCAAAAACCCACGAGCAGTCCCATAAAAAGGATCGAAAGGATCGCCGCGCCGCCATCGTTATTCCAAAACCCATTCTTGAGCCCTGCCCGTTCCGTGGCCGGGTCCGTTTGCAGCGAAACCACACCCTCTTCCCAACGATCCGTTCGGAAGACCTTCATGATGTCCGAGGGTCCATTGCACACATAGTCCCAGCCGGTGGCCTGACAGAGCTCCAAATACTCCCGGAAACTCTCTTGCTCATCGCCGGACGATTCCGACGCGATGAAGAAATCAATGCAATAGTGAATCCCTTCTCTTGGTTCCGCCTTACGAAAGGTTGCCGTGGAATCCGCAGCTCCCGCGTGATCCACCCGCACCAGACGAAGTCCCTTCGCTTCCATCTCCGAAAGCCACCCCTCAGCGGCACGATAGTCCGTCATCAGAAACGGCCATCGGTGAAACTCGTAGTTTATGCGGATTTCCCTCAGCGTCTCCGGTCCGTCCGTTTCTCGGCGAAAGCCATCTCGACAAAAGCGATCCACCGGCATTTCCCGTTCCTGCCGCGCTTCCGATTCCATCCCCATTTCTCCCTCCACAGCGCTTCTCTCTAAAATCACCTTTTCCACAAACCCGCGATCCGCTTCTCAGTGTTGCCGTGGAATAAATCCGTATCCCCCATCACACACAACACCGAATTGCCCTTTTTCAGCAGCAGGCGCCGCTCCCCCGCCCAGTACAACCCCTGCTCCGCGCCAAAGACTTCCGCATCGATCCTCTCGGGCTCCTCCGCCGCAAGCGTTGGCTCCCAGCCACTTCCACCGTACAGCCAGTGCTCATGATCTTTTTTCAAGCCCTTTTTCAGCCCGCGGTAAATGCAGTCCGCCGCCCATTGAGTGTTGGCCTGATAAAAGCGGCACCAAAGCTGCTGTTTCCTTCCTTCTCCCCCGTCCGCAGGTTCGCCGGCGCTCTCCGCTAAGTCTGCGCGCTCCGACCCATTCCCCGGCCCTTCCTCCGACCCTTTCTCCGACCCTTTCTCCGACCCTTTCTCCGACCCTGGGTGCCTTATCTCAATGTAGTCATACCAGCGCGGTACCACCACGCTGCTTCCGGCCCGGTAAAAAGACGAAGCCTCGGAATCCGCTCCCCAAAAATCCTCGCCGGTCAGTACCGGCGCCGATTGAGACGCTTTGATCGCCTCTGCTCCAAATAGGGAATCCTCTCTGTCCTCCCATTCCAAAAGTCTTTTCCCGATGGGCATCGGCGCCGACCGGACCGCTTGTTCCGCCGGCGTGAGATGTCCGTCCGGTTCCTCATACTGCGCGACGGCGCACACCATGGAAGCATTGCTCCACAGCATTAAAATGGAAAAACAGAAACAGGCGGCTCGCACTGCAGTCTGACTGGCGGTCCGCCGCGGCACACCCCGGCGTCTCCGGCGTCCGGTCCAAAGCTCGTTTCCCAAAACCACCGTCATCAACACGCTGATCAAGATTCCGGCCAGCGCAAAGATTCCCGCGGAAAGAAGGTTTCTTTCCAGAAAGGAATTTAAGCCCACCATGAAACTCAGCCCCTCTGCAAAAAGAGTCCGCATGATCTCCCGCCGCCAAATCCAGGAGTAAGACTTTTTCTTTCTGGGACGCCGCTCGACGATCTGCTTCCGAAAACGCACCAGCTCCACCATCGGGCCAATGACAGCCGTCACATAGTAGACAACCACAGGCAGCAGGAGCATCGCGCCCAGTAAAGAACTATTCTTCGTTAAGATGGTGTAATCCGCCAAACTCATCAACACGAAGAGCACCGCCAGCAGTAGAATACTGAAGACCAAACCCGGATATAGCTGATTTTTCCGCACCAGCCGCATCAGAGGCTTTACCTCCAGACTCAAATCGGTCTGCAGCGGGACGGCCGCGTCTCCCCTGTCGGATCGAAACACCTTGAGGTTTCTCTGCTCCCCCAACAGCTCCCATCCCGAATCCCGGCAAAGCTGCAGATAATCCGCCAGCTTCTCCTCGTCGTCCTTGTCGGGGAACACATCCACGCAGTATCGCCAGGATGCCTGCGCTTTTTTATCCTCGATTCTCTGAAAAAAAGCGACGGAAAAAAAGCCGTTCATGCCGGTAAAGGCCCACCCTTGAGCCGCCATTTCATTGAGATAGTCCCCGGCCTCCCGATACTCGGTGATCTGAAACGGCCAAAATATCCAAAGCTTCTTATTTTTCCGTGCCCCTTGCTCGTTCCTCATGACCCATATCCCCCGGTATCCTTTCCCGCATCGATTCCAATCCTTGGCCGAAGCCTTGGTGCTTTAGGTGAGAATCGCGCCTTTTAGGCCGCTCTTCAAACTCTTTTCCTGTTCTTTTTCCCGTTCCCGTTCTTCCTTCTGACGCTCGTTTTCCCTCTGCCGCTCCTTTTCCGCTTCCTTTGCGGCCGCTTCCCGCTCCGCCTTTTTTCTCGCCTCCGTCAGCGCCAGAGAGGTCTCAGGAGACAAAGGGATCTTCAATCCTTTGTCCTTGAAGCATTTTTTCCCGTCGCTGACCAGTTGTTCCAGGCGAACGTATTCTTCCATCAAAACCTCGGTCCCTTTCGGTGTGATCAGATAAAGCTTTTTCCGATCCTCCTCGCGGACCTGACGGATGATCCCTTCGCTTTCAAACCGCGACAGCAGCGCGTAAAGCGTTCCCGCACCCACCTGCACACGTCCGTCGGTCAACTCGTCGATGCACTGCATGATTCCGTATCCATGCTGCTCCCTGGTCAACGCAAGCAGAACGTAATACATGGGCTCCGTCAGTGTCTTGAGCTGTTCCCTGGCCATTTCCCTCACCTCTTTAATGTTCCGATATTCGTTATATCGATATTAGATATATCTAGTATCAACATACTAATCCTTTTTTCCCCCGCCGTCAAGCACTGTCAACAAAATGTAACAAACCTCGGCAGGATGTTCCCTTGCGCCTGACGGCTTTGCGCCGTATAATGAAAACAACGATCCAAGTACTGTGTGTGTAGAAAAAGGGGAAATGGAACGAGATGAAAAAGACGTCGGCACTTTTGATGGCGATTCTGCTTTGCTTGCTGCTTTTTGGCTGTGGGGACAAGCCCACCTCGCAGGATCAGGGAAAAACAGACGAGAATACCAGCCAATTGGACACTAATTTTCGGGTGGAAACGTATTTTGAACGACATGAGGATGTTCCGGAGCAGTATAAGCTGGACGTGAGGATTCCGGCGGTGAGCCCGCTGGTGAGAAACGCGGACAAGATCAACGATGTGATTTTTACCGATTTCAACGAAATTCTCAACCTTCCGGAAGGCCAATTCCCGGAATCCACCGGCTGGGAATACCCGCTGCTGGAGATTGATTACGAGGTAAGCAACATCAACGGCGTCTGCGCGCTGAACGTCATTTCGTCTTTGGGTTCCGGCTATGGCTCCGGACTGTCCAGCGTTCTCTATTCTTATTACTACGATGAAACCAGCGGCGACATCCTTCAAAAGGATACCTATCTCCAATCGCTGGGCTACACCGAAGAGTACATCGCGGATACCTTTAACAAAGAAATGAAGGCTTCTTTAGGCGTAGACCTGGAATATTCGGAAATTATTTGGTATTTCGATCAAAACAACGAACTTCAGTTTATCACCAATTTCGATTGAGCCTTCCGCATCAGCATCAAATAGATCAATTAGTTCAGTGGACGGCCCACAGTTCTTTTTAAAGTTTGAAAGCACAGAGCCTTGAGGCGCGGAGGGGGCCGGAGCGCGGAGGGGGCCGGAGCGCCTAGAGACCGAGCTCCTGGGGGCCTGAACACCTGGAGGCCGGAGCGCCTAGAGACTAGGGCACCTAGGAGGCCTGCGCGCCTGGAGGCTGAACGCCTAGAAACTGGAGCGCCTAGGGGGGCCTGAACGCCCGGAGGCTGGGACGCCTAGGAGGCCTGCGCGTCAATCATTTGATCATCTTATCTTTTTAGGAGGATGTTTTTCGAAAAAGGTTAGGAATTTTTAAGTTCAAAGAAAAAAACGGCCGTATTTTAGCTAGTGTTATCTTATTATGATAAATTTTTGCGAAAAGGTTAAGAATTATTCTTTTTTCTAACCTATTTGCTACTTTTATGTAAGAATAAGATAATATCGCCCTGAAAATCGCTGAAATAGAGCGATTCCCCCGCTAAATTTAACCTTTTGGGGAAAAAGACCAGATATAAGATAATATCCGGAAACCACCGAGGTGTACCGCCAATCGATCAGTCGAGCGATCAAACAATCGATCAATCGATCAGTCGAACAATCAAACAATCAAGCAGTCGAGCGATCAGTCAAGCAGTCACACAACCCAGCCGCCCGACGCGCTAAGGAGCTCGACACTTTTTTGACGCCGAACCGTTCCGCATTACAACAAGAGGTAATCTCCATGAAACAGATCAAGACCAACGCACTGCGCCTGCTGGACGCACATAAAATATCATATGAGACGAGGAGCTACGAGGCTCCCGACGGATTCTTGGACGGCGTCTCCGTGGCCAAGCAGGTAGGGCTCCCGGTAGAACGGGTTTTCAAGACGCTGGTGACCCAAGGAGCCAGCGGGGAACACTACGTCTGCGTGATTCCCGTGGCCGGGGAGCTGGATTTGAAAAAGGCCGCCGCCCATTTCGGTGAAAAGAAAATTGAAATGATCCACGCCAGGGATATTACCAAGGTCACCGGCTACATCAAGGGCGGCTGTTCCCCCGTGGGAATGAAGAAGCCCTTTCCCACCGCCATCGACGAGATGGCGGCCCAGTTTGAAAGGATCGTGGTCAGCGCCGGCAAGGTGGGACTGCAAATGGACGTTCCTCTGGCCGGCCTGATGGAAGTCACCGGCGCCGAGCTGACGGCGTTGACCAAGGAATCAATAGGGACATTTTAATGGCGCAAATTCCAGAAAAAAAACACCGGTGCCGCGGATCATTTCCGACGCACCGGTACTTTATTTCGCAGATCATTTCCGACGCA
>CAUHLX010000184.1 GCA_959606705.1 uncultured Bacillota bacterium
AAAAAACATGCGGATCGATAAGCTTTCTTTATTTATGTAAGTTTTATTTTTCCAGTGCCCAAGCCCTGCACCTCCGGATTTTCGGCTGGGGATCATAGCCCTCTTCCGCTCCCATCGAAGAAAGCGTTTCGCAGGGAAATTCGCCGCACTCCCCGCAGTGGTTCAGCCCTCTGCTTTCACAGCAGGTCTTGACGGCACACTCCCCGCCCCAGAACGGCTTCTCCATGTTCAGACAGCCCCGGCAGCCTACGTCAGCCTTTCCCTCACAGCTCTCGCAGCAGATTCCGCATCTCGATTCATACATGTTCCAATCCTCCTTAACTCCAATATCAGCAATACACTTGTTAAAACGAAGGCCATTCCATCCGCCGCCGGTCCCGACCAGAGGACCCCTGACAGTCCCATTGCGGCCGACAGTCCCACCGCAGATACAATTTTAAATACAAGTTGGTAAGAAAGCGAAATGAGCGCTGCGCGTCCGGGCTTTCCAATGGCCTGGAAAAACACTCCCGTAATATTTTGAAACCCGAAGAACGCGTATAGGAGAAAGTATGTTCGAAAAAAGTCCTTGGAAAACTCCATGTAAAGCTCCTGTTCCTGCGAACCGAACAATCGAATGATGGGCTCCGGGAAACATACGAAGAGAATCACCGCGCCCACGGAAACCACCGTTCCCACTCTCACAGCCATCCAATAAGCTTTTTTTACCCGAGGATAATTTTGTGCTCCGTAATTGTAGCTCACAATAGGCTGCATGCCCATGGCGATTCCCAGCAGGATCGTAAAGAGAATCTCCTGAACCTTCATGGAAACTCCGTAGGCGGTCAAGGGAATTTCACTGCCGAAGCCGGACCTGGCCCCGTAGAAAACGATCAAATTGTTGTTGACAGCCATGACCAGCGTAAACGCCGCCTGATCGATAAAACTGCTGATTCCCAAACCGCAGATGCGGCGGGCCGCATCTCCCCGGAAGCGAAAGGCCTCCCTGGTAAACGTCACACTTTGAAACCGTTTCAAATATGCGATGGAGAGCAGAAAGCTGACTCCCTGTCCGATGACGCTGGCCATAGCGGCGCCCTTGATTCCCCAATCCAGTCCGAACAGAAACACCGGGTCCAGACAGCCGTTGATCACCGCGCCCAGAATCATGGAAACCATGGCGTACCGCGGGCTTCCGTCCGCCCGAATCAGCGCGTTGACCGACGTGCTGATCATCAGAAAGGGCAGTCCCAGCACAGTAAGGATTCCATACTCCGACGCTAAGGGCAGCAGTGCCTCCGTACATCCGAACAACCTGAGAATCGGCTGGAAAAACATCAGGCAGATTGCCATCACCATCAGGCTTCCCACCCCGATCATAACCACCGCCGTTCCGGCGGTCTTTCTCGCTTCTTCCCTTCTTCCCGCTCCCAAGCTGAGGTTGAATCCGGCCGCCGCTCCGTCTCCGATCAAAAGGGCGAGAGCCAAGGTGACCATGGATACCAGCAGCACCACGTTCGCCGCGCCGTTTCCCAGATATCCCACACTCCTGCCGATAAAAATCTGATCCACGATGTTATACAGAGCGTTGACCAGCATCGCCGTCACACCTGGCACCGCAAACCGCAGCATCAGCTTTCCCACGCTGCCGGTTCCTAAACGGATTTCTCCTGTTTTTTCCTCACTCATTGCATCCCCTTATTCCATAACGCCGGTCCATTGACCAACGATTTGGCACCGGAGTCTCCGATCCTTGGCTGCCTCGTCAGCTCAACCGTAAAAATCGAACCCCTCTCCGCTTTGCTGACTGCCGTGATCTTACCCCCATGCCGTTCCAAGATCATTCGGACCACCGCCAGGCCCAGACCGGAACCGGCGATCTGTTGAGAGCGTGAAGGGTCCGCTCGATAGAACGGTTCAAAAATGTGGGGCAAAGCATCTGCCGTGATCCCCATCCCGGTGTCCTCCACCCGAATGTGTACCAAATCCTCGTCCGATTCCAGCGAAACGGACACGGTTCCCCCCCGTCGATTGTACTTAATCGCGTTTTCAATCAGGTTGTAGAATGCCCGATAGAGAAGGCTGGGATTTCCGCGCACCGTCACCGAGTCTCCGGAAATTTTGAATGCTACGTCCCGATCCTTCGCCTGTCCGGACAGCTCCCGTACCGCCTGCTCCAGCAGTATCCGTAGTTCCACCACCTCTCCCACTGGTAGGTTTTCCAAGTTGGCCAGCGCCAGAAGTCCCTCCACCGTCTTAATGATACGTTCCAGGCTCTCGCCGGTATCCGTCATAAACTCCCGGTAATCCGCCTGCTCCGGACAGGGGTCCATTTCAAGGACTTGAAGGGAGGACTTGATGGCCGCCAGAGGTGTCTTAAGCTCGTGGGCCGCGTTAGCGGCGAAGCTCTTCTGGATTAAAAAGGATTCCTCAAGCTGTTCCAGCATCCGATTGAAGGCTGCCGCCAAGTCCAGCACCTCACCTTGCGCGCCTGCCAAAGGCACCCGCTGGTCCATGTGCCGTTCGTCCACGCTCCCCACGGAGCGGATGAGAGTCTTGAGAGGCCGCAGCACCTGCCTGGTGGCCAGATAAGTGCATCCCAGCGCCAACGCGATAATCAACGCCAGCGCCAGAATAGACTGGGTGGAAAATTTCTCATTGGCGATCCTATAGAACGCCCCGGGTTCCGCCAGAGCCGGGTCGATTTCCAACTCCTCTTCGAGGGCCGGGTCCACCGCCACATTGCCCGACTCGATCAGCGCAGCATAATCTCCATAGTAGGTTCGGGCGGCAAAGAGGGAATTGGCGGTCAGCAGGAGACAAGCCGCTAACAGGATCACGCCCACGATGACCATCAGCCGGACCTGAAGAGTCCATTTTTTCATGAAAATTCCTCCTCCGGATTACAAACACGATAGCCCTGTCCTCGCTGCGTAAGAATGTAGTCTCTTGCTCCCGCCCCGTCTAGTTTTTTTCGAAGGGAGTGAATATGAAAACGAAAGGAGTTGGAGAAGGGATCGGCCTCACTGTCCCAGGCATGTTCCACCAGTTCTTCCGCGCTTACCACACGTCCGGCGTGGATTAACAAATATTCCAAAAGGGCATATTCCTTCCGTGTCAACGCTATGGGCTCGTCCCGATACCATACCTGACGCGAGGCGGTATTCACCCGCAGACGGCCGCAGACGAGCTGGGTATCTCCCGTGGTGAAGCTTCTCCTTAGAAGACTGCGGATGCGCGCCTCCAGCTCAGGAAACTCAAAGGGCTTGGTCAAATAATCGTTGCTGCCCTGATCCAAGCCGCTGATCTTGTCCTCCAGGGTATTGCGGGCGGATAGGATCAAAATGCGAAAGTCGCCGTCCTTCTCGCGAATTCGCCTCAAAACTTCCATTCCGTCCAGGATCGGCAGATTCAGATCCAGGATCATCAAATCATAATCATTGAGATCATATAGATAAAGAGCCTCTTGGCCATCAAAAGCACAATCTACCGCGTAGCCCCGCAGCCGCAGTCCCTTCGCTATGTTCTTAGATAAGATTGCCTCATCCTCCACCAGCAGTATTTTCATCGCTTCACATCCTTTTCATCAGCCTACCGGACTCCTCCGGATTTGTCAATAGTGAAGGCACGGTCCGCTGTGACGCTCCTTCTTCTCTCTTAAGTATTACCAAATAACGAAGCGATCCTCCGGTAACGCGCACAGCTGCGGAAGTAAGCGTCATCGTCTTCGGGAGAGAACATGGGATTCGAATCTTCACCTGCGATGCCGTCGGACATCGTAGGTGATTGCAGATAGGATATCAAATACTTTGTTAGATTTTCATTAGGGCAGGGTATCGTTTGAAATTTGGGGCCGAATGCTTCCGCCGTCCGATGGGACTATTCCAATTCGAAAACGCCGGTGTATAGCTGATAGTAAGTTCCCTTTTGCGCAATCAGCTTATTGTGATCGCCTCGTTCGACGATACGTCCATTTTCCAAAACTAGAATCACATCGGAATTCCGTACCGTAGACAAGCGGTGTGCGATGACAAATACCGTTCTGCCCTTCATCAGCCGATCCATGCCGCCCTGCACCAGCGCCTCGGTGCGGGTGTCGATGGAGGAAGTGGCCTCGTCCAGGATCATAACAGGGGGATCGGATACGGCGGCGCGGGCAATGGAGATCAGCTGCCGCTGTCCCTGGGAAAGACCGCTGCCGTCACCTTGAAGCATGGTATCGTAGCCTTGCGGCAGCATACGGATAAAGCTGTCCGCGTTGGCCAGCTTGGCGGCGGCGACACACTCATCATCGGAAGCATGCGGATTGCCATAGCGGATATTTTCCATAACGGTTCCGGTGAACAAATTGACGTCCTGTAAAACAACGCCCAGAGATCGACGCAGATCGGCTTTTTTGATCTTGTTGATGTTGATGCCGTCATAGCGGATCTTACCGTCGGCGATGTCGTAAAAACGATTGATCAGATTGGTGATCGTCGTTTTTCCCGCACCGGTCGCCCCCACAAAGGCAATCTTCTGTCCCGGCTTCGCATACAAGGTAATATCGCGCAGCACCATCTTCCCCGGCACATATCCAAAGTCCACATGATCCATGGTGATTTCGCCTTTTAACTCGACATATGTTAATGTGCCGTCGTGATGAGGGTGTTTCCAGGCCCAGCGGCCGGTATGCCGAACCGATTCGGCAATGGTTCCGTCTTCCTCAATTCTCGCGTCGACCAGTGTGACATAGCCTTCGTCAGCTTCAGGTTCTTCTTCCATAAAGGTAAAGATCCGAGAAGCACCGGCAAGAGCGGTAATGATGGAATTGAGCTGGTTGGAAATTTGTGCGATGGGGTTGGTGAAGCTTCGGCACAGAGTGAGAAAGGAAGCGATCATCCCCAGCGATAAGGTATTGACACCGGTCAGTCCCAAATTAGCCACGCTGAAAATCGCCAGATATGCGCCCAGAATCGCCACGATGACATACTGTAAATAATTCAAGCCGCACAGCATCGGCATGATGGCGTTGGCATTTCCATTGGCGGCGGCGGCACTCTTCTCCCACGCTCGGTTCTTTTCTCGAAGCTGCTCCTTGACCTTCTCTTCATGGCAGAATACCTTGATCACTCTTTGGCCATGGACCATCTCCTCTACAAAGCCGTTTAAGTCGGCCAGGTTCTTCTGCTGGCAAGCGAAGTAGAAGCCGATTTGATTCATCGTGCCGCCGGCCGCCTTCAAGTTTAACATTACGATCAACGCGGCGACGACGGTTAGCGGGATACTGATATACAGCATGCAGACGAGGACTGCCGCAATGGTAAATACGGAGGCGACGAGCTGTGACATGGACTGTGCGATGAGCTGCCGAAGGGTATCGGTGTCATTGGTGTACAAGCTCATGATTTCACCGTGAGTATGAGTATCAAAGCAGCGAATGGGAAGCCACTGCATTTTGGCAAACATTTCGTCTCGTATTTTTTTCAGAGTGCCTTGGGCAATGGTCACCATCAACCGGTTGTAGATTAGCGTGGCAATGATCCCTACGAAATAAACGCAGCCAATGTTAATCAACGCGTGAATCAGACCGGTAAAAACCGGGGAATTCATGGCAAGCATCGGCAGGATGTAGTCATCAATCAGTGTCTGCAGAAAGAGTGAGGACGCCGCGCTGGCGATGGAGCTGAGCAGGATGCAGAGGACCACGACCACCATTCTGCCCCGATACTCTTTCATATAAGATAAAACCCGAGACAGAGTCTTGAAATCCAAACGTTGTTCTCCCTTTTTAAGGATTAAACTTGAGCAATTCTCCATCCGTTTCTTATTCATCGCCACACGCTCCTTTTCGTTGAGACTCATATACTTCACGATAGATATCACAG
>CAUHLX010000185.1 GCA_959606705.1 uncultured Bacillota bacterium
TATAAGGAAGTACCGGAAGCGTTTAAGAATAGTCAGATGTAACAAGGTCCGGCGAGCCAGGAGCACGCTTGATTTGACCCAATGAGTGAGACAGGCAGTATAGTTAAGAGCAATCTCTTTTCCTGTATACTGCCTGTTTTATGATGATTGTTTCTCTGAAATCACACTTTTTGATTGTGGACGGCGAAATCCGGGAATCCTTTCAACAGGCTCCTCATTCCGTGGATTTTTTTTAGTTGATTTACCAGTGCGATCTATGCTATCATAATTTCGTATGAACGCGCCGGATGTAAAACTGGCGCATCTCATTCATATCTTGCGGACATGGCGGAATTGGCAGACGCGCCAGTTTTAGGTGCTGGTACTTCGGTGTGCAGGTTCGACCCCTGTTGTCCGCACCATGAGAATCGTTGGAATTCCAACGATTCTTTTCTTTTTGTCACGGCTCTTTTCTAAAGGTCAAAGAATTCTTCCATTTTTTGTTGCCGGCAAAGGCTTAATTGATCCGCTTTGTTCCGGATTGCGGTAAATTGAGTTTCGCAGAATAACTTATGTTATATTTTAATATTTTGAACTGTGTTATGATTCTTGAAAATAGAAATGAGGAGGATGGCGCAGTGAAAAGTAAGAGGAAACGTATGTTAACGGGAATAATCCTGGCCGTGGTACTGGTGGCTTTGGCGGGATGTGCGCAGAACGGAAGTCCGCAGGTTCCCCTGGCGGATCAGACCCTGCATTTCACCGTGAACGGTGAAAATCTCGAAATGCCTTTGAGCAAGGACGGAGCGGTTTTCGACGCAGTCACGATGAACTGTGAATTTCCCAATGAGTTTCAGCTGATCAACCAAGGAAACGGAGTGAAGGTTTCCATCAACGGGGAAGAGCTGAAAAAGGATGGGACGGCTGCGGTGGAAATTCCAAAGCTTTCTTTTAACACCATGGTGGATATCACAGCCTCCGACGGTACGGATGAACGGACGGTCCATCTGCGCACGGTAAGCTCGAAGGTCCCCGCACTGATTACCGCGGGAAAGAGCCCTTATGAAGGCGCGTACTACATCTCTTTCGTCAATACCCCCACCATTGTAAAGCTGGACGAAGCGGGCAATCTGCTCTACTATCGCTGCGAGGACAACGGAACCAACGCGGCGCCGCAGGAAGATCCCACCAAGGTGGAAGGCCTCTGGGACTTCAAAAAGCACACGGTGGGAGACCAGGTGTATTACAGCTACTGGGATCAGGACAATAGCTACAACAAGATGCTGATGCCAGGCTACGGCGGCGGCGCCAGGGTGCTGATGGATGATCATTACCAGGTGATTGATCGGATTTATATGAAGGGAACGGATCTGGCAGCGGAAGGCGACCCGGTGGAGGGGCACGATTTCTGCCTGATCGACAAGGATCATTACATCGTATCGAACTACATGTTGGAGCTGGTAAACGACATCCCGGCGGAACTCAATCCCAATCCTCAGGGGAGCAAGGTGGCTGCGGCCTATTTGCAAGAGGTAAAGGATGGGAAGGTGGTCTTTGAATGGAAGAGTACCGATCATCCGGAGCTGTACGCGCTGTCCGGAAATGTGCAGACAGCCACGGCCAATGACTTTGCCAATGCCAAGACCGCGACACCGGACTACATACATTTCAACTCCATCGATATCGATCCCAGCGACGACAATTTGGTGGTATCGTTCCGGCATTTCGATACCATTGCTAAAATCGACCGCAAGAGCGGCGACATCCTCTGGAAGCTCTCCGGCAAGCAGGACGAATTCGGGCTGACGGAGGAACAGAAAACCTCGGGTCAGCATTATGCGCGCTTCACCGATGACGGTTTCCTCACGGTATTTGATAACGGAAATGCGGCAAAGGCGTCCAGAGTAGTAAAGTATAAGCTGGATCAGGAAAACAAGAAGCTTTTGGATTTCCAGGAATTCAAGGTCGGCAATCATTTCTCCTCCGCCTGCGGTTCCGCCACCCAGGTGGACGGCGCGAAGAATGTGTTCACCATCGGCTGGGGAGCGGCGGCCAACGAACGGCCTGAGACGATCATGACGGAAATGGATTTCTCCACCAATCAAAAGCTGCTGGAGGTTTCCCTCTTCGATCAAACGAAATATGTCTATCGCTGTGTGAAATGCAAGTAGCTGTATAGAAAAGAAGAAAGCCGGTAACGGCCTGAGTATCAATCAGGCTGTTACCGGCTTTTTGCAAGCTTGTTCAGCGAATCTGCCGCAGACAGGTGTCCAGCGGAGCTTCGTTGTTCGGAGAAATGATGTCCGGGGTGGTGCCGAATTCCTGGCTGCTGGCACCGTCGGGAGTCACGCCGTAAATGGGGCTGTATCTTACTAGAAGCGAGCTGTGGGGCAGAACGATGGGCAGCGGGTCCGAACCGATCCCGTCTCCTCCGGTTTGAGTACCGACCAAAGTGGCGAAGCCGGTGGATTTGGCAAACATAGCTGCGTATTCCGACGAGGAAAACACATTTTCATTTACCAGGATCCAAAGCTTCCCTTTCAGAATCTTTTCCGTCCCCGAAGGTTCCACGGTATAAGCGTCTCCCAGCATCAGATCCAGATCCCGGCGATCATCTTCGTTCATTCGGGGCAACTGGGGGAGCTTGGAGATGCTGTTCCAGTCGTCGAAATCCATAAAGGAGCGGTTGTATTCCCCGTTTTTAGCCAGCTGATAAACCTTTGCGGTCAGGACGTGGTCGATATTGGGAGCCACGATCAAATCATTGAAGTAGGACATGCCGCCTCCTCCGTTTTGGGTGAAGTCGAAAATAACGTTGTCATAATCTCGGACCTTTTCATAGAAATCGGAGAGGATCTTTTTGTCTTGTTCGTAGAATTGCATGTCAAAGCTTTGCACGAAGAGATAAGCCGTCTTGCCTTCCTCGAGAATCTGAGTTTTTACATTGGATGAGGCTTGGGAGGTCTCGGACGCCTGGCCGTCATTCCCGGACGGATTCGGCAATTCACCCGAATCACCGGCTGATTGCAGCGCGTAGAGATCCTGTACTTTCTGAAAGACCGGCCAGAATTTGTTCTGCAAATTTCGGTAGGCCTTTTGCGTTTTTTCGTTGGAATAGGCGTCGCTCAGCTTCTTTCCCGCTTCGATGGCTTCCGGCGGAAGCCCGTCGGTGTTCCGATAGGTGGCTGCGTACCAGTCATATTCAAAGGGAGCAATGACCGAAAGGTGTCCCACCATCCGAGCCTTTCTTGTAAAGCTGTCGAGCAGGGTGTAGAACTGAGCATCGGTTTCACTGGCTTCAATGTCTTTTCTGAATTTCTCATATTCAGTGTCCAGATCCACGTTGTGCATCCTTTTCAGAACGTGAAAATACGGATAATTCTCTTTCAGCGTCTGATAGAGCTTGTCGAAATCCTCCAGCTTTTCTTCCTTGGTCAATCCCTGCCAGTTTCCGTCGGTCAGAGAGGCGAACTCGTTTAATACCGAAGGTTCCTTTACGTCTTTGCAGGTGAGCGTGATCATGCCGCGCTCGTCCGTTTTCTGTTCCACGAAAAAGAATTCTTCGAAAAAGGAACAGGGAACGTAGACCGTTCCCGAACGGTTTTCAGCGCCGGCCGCCAGCTCCACGGGAAGCTTGGCCGCGGTTTCATAGCGATTTTGATTCGTATGGAGTTTGGCGGAGGTCACGTCGTCAGCCACCTCCACCGTTTTGTCGGTACCGATCCATTTTACTGTGAGACCCAGCGTTTCGGCTGTCTCACGGAGAGGGAGCATCAAGGTCCCGGTGTCTGTGTAATAGATGTGCTCCAATTCCCGCTCCATGACGGAAACCGTCTGTGGAGAAGCGTTGGATGCTGGCAGCTGTTCCGTGTCCGCAAACGTACAGGCCGGAGACAGGAACATGACGGCGGTCAATAGAAGCGAAGCCTTTCGCGTGAAACGAAATGGCAAAGATCTTGTTTTCATGGCAATTTCCCCTTTTTTCTTTTCGTTTGATGATTCGATTATAGCACAAGAGCGCCCTTCGGCAATTGCGAAAACCGACTTTTTATTTAAGTGAACCAGGTGTATAATAAGAAAACATAAATTCTAATTCTCAAATGGGAGAAGGAGAGGGAATCATGTCTGCGGAGAATTTGACCAACCTGCTGGACGCGCTGGCCGAAACCAGCGTTTATGTCATAGAGGAAGAGACGCATCAGCTGCTGTATTTTAATCAGCGCTGCCGGCAGACCAGCCGCGGGAAAGCTGAGATCGGCGCCAAATGTCACGAGGTCTGGCCTGAGATGTGCGACAGCTGTCCGCTGGACACGCTGCGGGAGGAGCCTTCCGGTCACATCGTCCGCTATGATCCGTTACTGAAAACCACGATTGACGCCACCGCCCATCGGATCCTCTGGGATGGCCATATCCCCGCCATCGTGGTTACCGCTACGCCGCACCGGCTCAACTTTGAAGAAGAACAGGGACTCCGAAAAATAAAAAAAATGTACGCGCAAAGTCTGGTGACGGTCTTTGACGAATGCATCATCGCAAATTTGACCACGAATTACTATGTAAACTGCCAGAAGGATACGATGTGGAGGGAGATTCCCGAACAGGGAAATTTCGGAGTGGAAAACCGGAATTACGCACAAAGAACGCTTCACCCCGATGACGTGGAGCAATTCAATCAATGCTTTTCGCCGGAAGCCATGCAAAAGCGATTTGCGGAAGGAAAAACCCATATCATCAGACGACTGCGCCGCCTGTGCGAGGACGGCACCTATCACATGGTGGAATTCACCGCGGCACGGATCGGGGAGCTGAGCGACGACGAGTGCTGGTGTGTTTTGGTCTTTCGCGACATTCAGGAGGAGTATTTGCTGGAGCAGCAGCGGAATGTGGAGATCAGCCAGCTGGCCACCGCCGCCAGGATCGCATATCAGATGCTGATCGCGGTCAACCTGACTCAAAATACCTATCAAATGCTGGAATATGAGCGCTTTCCGGTTGATCGGCCTGGTGATTCGGGATATTTTGACCAGTTGATCGAATTTGAACTTTCAACGGTTCACCCGGACTACCGGGATGAATTTACGAGAAAGTTTTCACGCCGATCCCTGCTGGAGGCTTTTTCCGCCGGCAAGCGGATCGTGAGCATGGAGGTGCCGCACTACGGCGCGGACGGAATCTATCATTGGAACTTTACGCAGGTGGTTTGGGTGG
Source organism: uncultured Bacillota bacterium (assembly GCA_959606705.1). Lineage (GTDB taxonomy): Bacteria > Bacillota > Clostridia > Peptostreptococcales > Anaerovoracaceae > CAUHLX01. The sequence goes on from CAUHLX010000185.1 coordinate 5,188, forward strand.
AAAGTCCGCATACCGACGATATCATCGAGATCACGCTTTCCAGAAACATCGACGAGGAGCGTCGGCTGCGGGAGGAGGCGCTGGACAAAGAGCGCCGGGCGAAGCAGCTGCTGGAGGAAGCGCTGCAAAAAGCCGAGGAGGCCAGCCGGGCGAAAAGTGATTTCCTTTCCAAGATGAGCCACGACATCCGCACGCCCATCAACGCGATCGTGGGAATGACCGAGCTGGCACAGCTGCATGTGGGCGAGGTGGATAAGCTGAGGGATTACCTCGAAAAGGTGGGAAGCTCCAGCGCCCACCTTCTTGCTCTGATCAATGAAATCCTGGATGTCAGCAAGATCGAAAGCGGAACGGCCGAACTGGAAGAGGCGGAATTTGATTTACGGGATTTCGTGGGAGACGTAGTGGAAATGGTGCGTCTTGCGTTGGAACGCCGGAAGCAGGTCCTTTCCGTAGAGATAGACGACTCTCTTCATTCACAGGTGCTGGGAGACGCCAGGCGGCTGACGCAGGTACTGGTAAACATCTTGGAGAACTCTTCAAAATACACGGAAGAGGGAGGTACGTAATCTTTCCGGCTGGAAGAAATCAAAAAAGGAGAGCGGATGGTATGTACTTATCGAGTTAT
>CAUHLX010000186.1 GCA_959606705.1 uncultured Bacillota bacterium
ATTCCAGCTTAACAGCCGCACAATCATTGCACACGAATTGCACACAGCCATTGGCGCTGCTCTCGACTGCCAGCCGGAAGATATCATAGAACGTGCTTCCGGCGAATCAGAAAACCGCCCCTCAAAATAAAGGGCGGTCTTTTTCCACTTGCGTAATACGTATTAGAAGCGTATAATAAACGTACAAAAAGGCGTTGCCGGTAAACGGTCAGCCCAGAATCATTAACGGATAACCGCCAACTTGTCTAGGGTCAGGCGGTTATTTCTTTTTTGTGATGAGGTATGTAGCCAATACAACAATGACAATAAAAGCCGCGAAGGCTATTGTTTCCGCTGTGGTCATACGCATCACCCCCTCTTTCGAGGGCTGAACCGCCTACCGTGTCTTGGGCAGCGCCTTGTTCACAGTCTATCATGTTTCGACGCATTCCGCCATAGCTATTTCGGCTCCTTCGGAGGTTCCATCGGAAAGAGGCTTCTCGACTGCGAAAAAACCGCCGGTCCTCCGGACAGAGCGGTTTTGGGGTTGATAAAATTTGTGATTGAATGACTTGGAATTCAGGGATCTATTACCCGATTTCATAGTATACCCGGTTTCGATCGATGACCCGGCAGACCCCTTCCTCAATCTCCACGATGGCCGCCGCGCAGTTGTCCTGGTGGCCGCCCTTCCAAATATCGCTGATTTCCCTGCCTTCCAGAAAACGAAGCATGGCCTGGTTGATGCCATTGTGCGCCACCACCAGGATTCGCCGGTCGGAAAGATGCCGGGGAATGATTTCCCTGAGAAACTCCTCCGCTCTAGTGCACAGCTGCACAAAGGATTCCCCTCCCGCAGGCGGTTCGTACGCCAGAGGCGCCCGATAGAACTGAGCAAGCCGGCTGTTCTCTCCCGTGGACACGTCGGTGTAGTCCGCTCCTTCCAGTTCCCCGAACCCGATCTCCATGATCCGATCATCGCTTCGGAGCTCCAGCGGTCTCTTTCCCAGAATAATGGAAGCCGTCTCGCGCGCACGCCTGAGAGGGCTGGTATAAGCTGCGTCAAACACCACGTTTCTTAAGCCTTCCGCCGTTTTCTCGGCCATCCGGCGTCCCGCCTCCGTCAATTCGATATCCGAATGCCCCTGAAGCTTTCCCTGTTGATTCCAGCTGGTCACTCCATGTCGGACCAAATACAATTCCATCGCGCTGCACCTCCCGCCGCCTGCCGTTTCCGAGCCCCGCGTCCCGAATATTCCGCGGGCAAAAAAAAGCCACAGACAAAGAGTTGTATGCGGCAGTTTTTCTTCTTTCTGCTGATTTCACCTCAGATCAGTGAACTCTGAGACTGACTTCCCAGATGGATTCGATCGCCAAAGGAGTCCGCGGTATGGGCGCCATCTGATTCATCTTATCAAACAGACTCTCTAAATTCTGCATTTCCGCCTGTGTCACCACCGGACTGGACAAAATCGCAACCTGAAAAAATATGGTATTCTGAGAACCACAAGTATCTTCGCTGAATGGTATCATTTTTTATCGCCTTCCTGAATTAAGCCTAGCACACCCCAGTATTAATAATCCAAAGATATTATACGATAAACCTCTCTTCCTGTCAATCATCCGAAAGTTTTATGGTGCGACTGGCTTATTTTTTGGGAAACAGCTTATTTCTTCCCTCTTTTCATGGTACAATAAAGAAAAATATTATGGATATTAAGGAGGTCAACTCATAATGAAGGGAATGTCTATTACCGGTCTGATTCTGGGGATTACGGCGACCAGCATCGGAACTGCGGCGATTGTGCTCAGCGCGATCGGTCTTGCAAAAGCCAGAAGATAGGAGATTTTTTCCATGGAACTTACACAGGTGTTAAAGGAAGCAAATGTCAACGTGGAGACGACGCTTCAGCGCTTTGCATCCAATCAGTCTCTTCTAACCCGCTTTTTGAAAAAGTTTCCTCAGGATCCCACCTACTCACAGCTGATTCAGGCGGTGGAACGATTCGACCCGGAGGAGATGCAGATGCTGGCCCACACGTTGAAAGGAATGTCGGCGAATCTGGGTTTCGAGGAGCTCAGCGTGCGAAGCGATCGTCTGGTCCGCGCTCTGCGTGACGGAATCCGGGACAAAGCCGCGCTGTTGCCTATGGTCGATGGGATTACCGAAGAATATCAAAGCCTGGTGGATCTCATTCTACGGTTAGATTGAAGCAGAAGAGGATAACCGAATGCCGAAACGTAAAACAATGCTGATCGTGGATGACGTGGAATTGAACCGCGCCATTCTCCGTGAGCTTTTTCATTCCAAATACAATATTATCGAAGCCGAGAACGGCAGAGAAGCGCTGGCGCTGACTCAGCAATACGGGGACAAACTGGCGGTGATTTTGCTGGATGTGGTGATGCCTGTCATGGACGGTGTGGAGGTTCTTCACACGCTCTGTGAGACCGGTCTCATCGAAAAGGTTCCCGTGATTCTGATCACCGCGGACAACAACGAGCGTGTCACTCTGGAAAGCTATACCATGGGCGTATCCGACATCATCAACAAGCCGTTCAATCCGGCCATCGTCAGCCGCCGCGTGGAAAATATCGTGGAGCTTTACGATCACAAGCAGCACTTGGAGATTAAGCTGCAGGAACAGTACGAAAAGCTGGAACAGCAGGCGGAAAAGCTGAAGGAAGCCAACGCCTTCGTCATCGACACCCTGAGTACGGTGGTCGAATTCCGCAGCTGCGAATCCGGCTCCCACATCAAACGGATTCGCGAGCTTACCGAGATTCTCTTAAAGGCCCTATCCCGTCAATACGAGGAATATCGTTTTTCGGATGCTCAGCTCTCTATGATCACGGATGCTTCCGCACTCCACGATATCGGCAAGATCGCTATTCCCGACGCCGTTCTGATGAAGCCCGGAAAGCTGACGCGAGAGGAGTTTGAGATCATGAAGACCCACACGCTCCGCGGCTGCGAAATTCTGGATTCCCTGAATTACACCCAAGATGAGGAATTTTTCAACTACTGTTATGAAATATGCAGACATCATCACGAACGCTGGGACGGAAACGGTTATCCCGACCACTTAAAGGGCAATCAAATATCCATCTGGGCCCAGGTGGTATCCCTGGCCGACGTGTACGAGGCCCTCACCAGTGTCCGGGTCTACAAACCTGCGTATACTCACAACGAGGCGGTCAACATGATTCGGACCGGCGAATGCGGCGCGTTCAATCCCCAGCTGCTGAGCAGCTTCCTGGGGGTCGCCGATCATCTGGCATAAATGTCGGGACAAAAAGGCAAGGCACGAAACGATTTCGCGCCTTGCCTTTTTCACTCTATTTTTCCGCTTCCTTCATAATTGAAACGGACGCCGACGCTCCAATCCGGTCCGCTCCCGCCTCAATCAGTTCCAAAACGGTCTTTAAATCACGAATCCCTCCGGAGGCTTTCACCTGCATCCGGTCGCCCACCGTATCCTTCATCAGCTTCACATGGTGAACCGTGGCTCCTCCCGAGGAAAAGCCCGTGGAAGTTTTTACGAAAGCCGCTCCGGCTTCTTCCGCCAGCTGACAGGCCTTGACAATTTCCCGATCCGTGAGCAGACACGTTTCCAAAATCACCTTGACCTCGGCGTCATACTCCCCCGCGCACTCCACCACTTCGGCAATCTCGTCCCGGACCTCGTCATAACGACCGTCCTTCATCGCACCCACATTGATGACCATATCGATTTCCGAAGCTCCCGCCGCGGCCGCCATGGACGCCTCGCCGGCCTTGATATCACAGAGACTGGCCCCCAGCGGAAATCCCGCCACACAGGCCACTTTCACGGAGGTACCTGCCAGAGCCGCCGCCGCTGTCTCCACTTGACAGGAGTTGACACAGACGGAATAGAAGCCGTACTCCACCGCTTCGGCACATAGTCTTTCGATTTCCGCCCGTCCGGCGTCCGGTTTTAAGAGCGTGTGATCAAAGTATTCATTCAGCGCTTTTTTCATTTTATTTCATGATCTCCACTTCCTGATCGTTGGCCAGGCAGGCGGCGTTACCCTCATCGGTGTCCACATGGAATTCCCGTTCGTGCTTGACACCGGCGCGAATCAGTACCTGATCGAACACCAGTCCTCTTTCCCCGCCGATCTTAACGCTGACCATCTCGCCGTCCTTCACGCCTGCTTCCGCGGCCTGCGCGTCATTCAAATGAATGTGGCGCAGGGCAACCATCACACCGTGATCGATTTCAATCTCGCCCTTGGGTCCGATGATCCGGCAGCCCGGTGTCCCCTCCAGCTTGCCGGATTCGCGAATCGGCGCCTTGAAGCCCAGGCTTCTGGCATCCGTCAGCGCCAGCTCAATCTGAGTTTCCTTCCGAACCGGTCCCAGGACCCGCAGCTTTACGCTCTTCTTCGGTCCTACCACCTCGACCTGTTCCTCTGCCGCAAACTGTCCCGGCTGCTTCAATTCCTTCTTAAAGGTCAGTTCATAACCCGCTCCGAATAATTTTTCCAAATCCTCCTGAGAAAGATGCAGATGCTTGTTTGAAATTCCTACCGGTACTTTGTAACCCATGATATTCTTCTCCTTTTTATGTATCAATTCTTTGTGATAATTAATATCTACTTTTCTTCCAGACAGGTGATATAAGGCAGGGTCCGATAATTCTGATCGTAATCCAGCCCGTAACCCACGATAAACTTATTCTCAACGGTAAAGCCTATGTAATCCCCCGCGATGTCCGCCTGTCTTCGTTCCGGCTTATCCAGCAGAGTGCAGATCCGCAGACTCTTCGGTTTTCTCCCTAGCAGTTGATCCTTTAAGTATTTCAACGTCAGACCGGAGTCGATGATGTCCTCTACGATGATCACATTTTTATCCTCGATGGGAGTTTCCAGATCCTTGATGATGCGCACCACCCCGGAGCTTTTGGTGGAGGCGCCATAGCTGCTTACGGACATGAAATCGATCCGCACGTCGTCCAGCTTGATTTCTCGAATCAAATCGCTCATCCAAATGACCGCTCCCCTCAGGATGCCCACGACCAAAATCGCTTCCCCCCGATAATCCTCGGTAATCTGCCGGCCCAGCTCTCTCGCCCTCCGGGCCAGCTGTTCCTTGGTAATCATCACTTCACCGAAAACGTATTCCTTTTCCATCGTCTTCCTCCTGCCTCTGACCGTTATCGATCGCTGTTCTTGTCGTTGTCGTTATGATTGTCCTTTGCCTTGTTTTGATCCGTTTCCTTTTCGTCATCCTTTACTTCAAAGCTTACTTCCTCGATCACTGTCTTGCCGCGGTATTTTTTCTTCAGATCCACCTCCGGTTCGCCCACCCAGTATTTGTCCAGCGTTTCCTTCAACGAAATGAGGATGTAGAGCCAGAGAACCAAATCGTCTAAAAACCCGATGGGGAACAGCACCGGAGGAATCAAATCCACCGGCAGGACCAGATAGACGAGACCGAAAACCACCAGAAGCTTTTTCCGCAGCGGCACTTCCTTGTCCCTCATCATAAACTTGATGGCCTTGATCCTTTTCCAAAGGACCGAAAAGGTAATAAACTGCATCTTTTAATCCTCCAAAAGGCCCGAAAGCACTTCCCAAAGCTCCTCTCCACCGGTCTTTTTCAAAGCGGAGACACAGAGCACCTGATCCTCCGCCGTGAGCTCCAGAGTTTTTCGGATTACCGCGATGTTTTTCGCCAATTCATTGCGAGAAACCTTATCCGCCTTCGTGGCGATCACCAAG
>CAUHLX010000187.1 GCA_959606705.1 uncultured Bacillota bacterium
GTACACGGAGCTCTGATGGCAGGAACGTCGATGATAGAGATTTTCCATACCAAGAATTATTTGAGCGGCTGATTTGGGAACGAGGGTAAAGATACTTTTAAGAAATACGATACGAGTTTCGTGGCTGTGGAGAACGATTGAATCCTCTCCGCGCAAGGCCGAAGCGATTTTAGAATAATAAAGAAGGATTGCCAATGCATTGGATCAAACATTTGAAAACGGTAAATCACCACCGAAAGCTGGTGCGCCAGCACTGCTTCAAGGTGGGATTGTATCAACAGGGACTGCTCCACGATCTATCCAAGTACATGCCGGTGGAGTTTCTGGTAGGTATTTTCAGGGAGACCACAGCCCCAACGAGGAAGAACGCAAGCACAAGGGCTACAGCAGCTCCTGGCTGCATCACAAGGGCCGCAACAAGCATCATCTGGAATACTGGATCGATTACAGCCCGGAAGCCGGGCATCAGATGTGCGGCATGGAGATGCCGGTGCGCTATGTGGTGGAAATGTTCTGCGACCGGATGGCCGCCAGCAAGACTTATCGGAAGGAGCTTTACGATGACCGGGATCCATACGATTACTACATGAGTTCCAAAGATCACTATCTGCTCCATCCTAATACGAGAGAGCTTTTGGAGCGTTTGCTGACCATGCTCAAGGAGAAGGGAGAGGAAGAGACATTCGCGTACATTCGAAACGAGGTATTACAACCGAAAGGAAAAAGAAAATGACCAAGCGAGCAGCGGAGAGCGTCACCTGTCCCCAGTGCGGGCATCAGCAGGAGGCTGAGATTTACTCAAGCATAAACGTTACGTTGAATCCGGAGGCCAAGGAACGGATTCTCAATCAGGAGTTTTTCAGAATGACTTGTCAGGAATGCGGCGCAGTTCATCAGTTAGCCTACGCTTGTCTGTATCATGACATGGAGCGCAAGCTCATGATTTATCTGATTCCTGGCGACCGGGAGGAGATGAAGGAGAAGCTGGATGAAATTCAGCATCACGCGGCGGACGCGGTCAGCGAACTGGAAGCGGGTTACAAGCTGCGGATGGTCAGCGACGTCAACGAGCTGATGGAGAAGATTCGCATCTTTGATCGGGGACTGTCCGACAAGACGGTGGAGCTGGTCAAGCTGTTCTACTATGCGCAGCTGCGGGAACAGAATCCGGAATTTCAGCCGGAGGCGATCTACTTTGACGGAGGAAACGCGGGGAACGCGGACGGCAGGTCCGAAGCGGATGAGGACGCCGGCGCCGGGGCGGACGGTTCCGGATTCGGTTTGATTTTCTCTTTGCCGGGAGGCAAGGCCGGAACGGTGGAGGTTCCCCCGGATTTTTATCAGAACGTGGAAAAACAGTTCGAAGAGCGGCTGGCGGATCAGCCAGGAGCTGGTTATCAGACCATCGATCTGGCGTACGCGGCGGCGCTGATCTCGTAACGGCGGTGCCGATTGAACTTGTAACGGAATTGTAATCGGCCCGGCCTTGACAGGACGGGCTATTTTCGTTTAAAGTATTTGGTAGACAGGATTTTCCTGAATCAGAGAACGAAAGGGTTGATCATTATGTTGGCAAAGAACGAGGAAACAAGAGAATAGGGCAAGCAGGCAACCCGTGGTCCGCAGGCATTTTTAGAGATTCGACTTTGACAGGATACCAACCGCGACGGATTGCCGCGGTTTTTTTGTGCCCTTTTTTCCGGAGAACGGATGCCGCGGATCGAACAAGCGAACAAGCGAATCATCTGATCGTGAAAAAAGAAGATGAAAATGGAAAAGGAGCATCATTTGAAGCAAGACAAAAGATTTGTAAGCAATCAGAACAATGAGGAAACTCCGGAACAGGAGCGGAATCAAGCCTTGGCTCAAAACCCGGTTACCTTAATTGCCTCGGAGAACTGCTGGATGGAACAGAATGCCATCAATCAGCTGAACGCGCTGAGGAGATTGCCGGGGGTACTGCGCGTGGTGGGGCTGCCGGATCTGCACGCCGGAAGGTCGCCCATCGGTGTGGCGGTGGAGACGGAGGGAATCCTCTATCCCCATCTGCTGGGCAATGACATCGGCTGCGGGATGGGACTGTTTCGCACGGGAATTCAGGCGAAACGGTTTAAGCAGGAGCGTTTCGTGACCCGGCTCAACCACATCCGGCGGCTGGAGGATCTTCCCGTGAAAAATCCCTATCCGGAGGAGAGCCCGATCTACGATTTGGGGACCATCGGCGGCGGCAATCACTTTGCCGAGTTTCAGACAGTGGAACGGATCGAGGACCGTACCCTGCTGCCGGACTTGGGAAGGGAATGGGAGGAAGAGGTCCTCCTGCTGATCCACAGCGGTTCCAGAGGCTACGGTCAGCGGATCGCCGCCAGCTTTTCGGAAGCGGCGGGCGTTTCGCCGGGCATCCCGACTGCCAGCGATCTAGGCCGGGAATACACGCGGCTGCACCATGACGCCCTGCTGTGGGCGGAACGGAATCGTCTGCTGGTGGCGGAACAGCTGGTGGAATATCTGGGGTTTGAGGGACCGGTTACCCGGCTGCTGGACTGTCCCCACAACTTTTTAGAAGAGAGAGAAGACGGGCGGGTCCTTCATCGCAAGGGAGCGGTTTCCGCGGAGAACCACTTGGTGGTGATCCCTGGTTCGCGAGGCAGTCTGACCTACCTGGCGGCACCGGCCGTGGAGGAAGAACGGCTGGAATTCTGTCTGCGTTCCCTGTCTCACGGAGCGGGACGAAAATGGGCCAGGTCTCTGTGCAAATCCAGGCTTCGGGACAAATACGACCGGGATTCCATTCGACGGACCGGGTTGAAGAGCCAGGTGGTCTGTCACGATACGGAGCTGCTGTATCAGGAGGCGCCGGAAGCCTACAAGAATGTGGAGCAGGTTATCGGTGCGCTGGAACAGCACGGGCTGCTTCGGATTGTGGCCACACTTCGGCCCCGGATCACGTACAAGGGTTAGGAGGGACGATCAATGGAAATTCAGTTGAGTTCCGGGCAGGGCCCGGCAGAATGTGAGCTGGCGGTGGGAAAGCTGCTGCGGGCATTGATGAAGGAAGACCCGGAAATACGGGTCGTAGAGGAAACCAGGGGAAAAAGGGCGGACAGCTTCCGGTCCGTGCGGATTTCCTGTGGCGATCGGTGGGCGGCGTTGGAGGGCACGGTTCAGTGGATCTGCGTGAGCCCGTATCGACCGCGGCATAAAAGGAAAAACTGGTTTGTGGATGTGAGCATTCTCGCGAGCTCCGCCGCTGACCGCGGGGATGATCCGAGGGAAGCGGAGCCGGTTCGATTTGAAACCTTCCGAAGCGGCGGCCCGGGCGGTCAGCATGTGAACAAGGTGGAGACCGGAGTGCGGGCGATCCATCGGTCCACCGGTCTGTCCGTGGTTTCCACGGAAGCCAGGAGTCAATATCTGAACAAGAAGCTGGCGCTGAATCGGCTTTGCCAAATTTTGGCGGAGCGGGAGGAGGCCGACCGAGCGGCGCTTCGGCGTTACGGCCGCTTGGAGCATTACCAGCTGGAACGGGGAAATCCGGTTCGTATTTATGAAGGAATGGAATTCCGTCGGACACGATGACTCTGCGGTTTGATTCCTGCCGCATATGGTTATATAATGAGAGAATACTAAAACTCAACGGACAGAAAAAACGGAAGGGAAAGGGGACGGACCTTGGAGATCGAAAATTGCGGATGGAGCGAACACGACCAGCAGACAGAATGGTACCGGGAGCTGATGGAATCGATTCCCCAGGCGCGGCGCGGCGGGTTGATCACCAGCGGCGCCTTAGTGGGCGAACGCTATTTCGACGCAGAGGAACGCCTGCTGGTGGTGGGACGGTCGCCTACGGACTGGAAGGAGAGCGACTTGCGGAAGAACCCCTTTCAACGGGTGAGCAGGACCATCAGCCGGTGGCTGCTGGACCGACGGGAGGAGGACTGGTATGAAAACATCGCCCGGACCAGTCTCTATAAGATCGCGCCCCGTTGTGGAGCGCCGCTGGATTTCGTTTTTCGGGATTACCAGCGGGAGGCCTGCCGCCGGATTCTGATCGAGGAAATAGAACAGCTTCGGCCGGATTACGTGCTGTTTCTCACCGGCTGGAGCTGGGTGTGGGATTTTGAACTGCCCCTGACTCCTATGCTGAAAGGGGAGGCCATCGAAGCGGCGGGACGATTGGGAGACGCGCGGCTGATCGTTTCCCGACAGCTGGGCGGGAGAAAACCGGAGGATCAGCTGGTCGAGGGGATCGCGGATTGGATGGAAGAAATGGAAGAGGGAGAAGGAATATGAAGGCTTTTCGATTGAATTTGGAGTTGGCCGGCCCTTGGTCAGGCGTCCGGCGGCAGGTGCTGGTACCGGACGGGGCCTCCTTTTATGAGCTGCATCTGGTGATTCAAGGGGTGATGGGCTGGGAAGGCTGGGAAGCTTACCGCTTTGAATTCCCGGAGTTGGATTTGGAATTGACCAACGACCCGGAGATTTTAGAACAGGCGCGAAAGGGTGATCTGGAAAAGGAACCCTCCGGGGAGAGGAACCGGGAAAACGGAAACGACGAGAAGGCCAAGGTGATTTATCTGGATCAAAGACGGCGGGGGACCGCCGGTGAGGCCTCGCATTCCGATGGCGTGTTTCTGAGAGAGCTGCTGACGGACCGGGACTATTTTCGGTATGAGTGTGAAAGCGAGGAGTACTGGGAATGTGAAATCGCGGTGGAGGCGGTCATCGAGGTTCCGGAGTTCCTGTCGGCCCGCTGTTTAAGCGGAGCGGGGATGGCCATTCCGAAGGACGGGGAGGAGTTCGCGGCTGACGAGGCCTTCTCCGTGGAGGAAGCGGACCGTGGGGCGCGGGCGGTAGAACTGTCATTCTCAATGGAATGGATGCGGATCAAAGCGTTTCGTGAAATGTGGAGAGAGGTTCTGGCTCCCATTTCCGTGAAAGGGAAAGCGGTCAAACGGCTGAGCGGAGTGCTGGAACGGTTGACCACGGCACAGCGGAAAGCCTTGGCGTCTCAAGTGGAGCTTCGCGGAAGGAGCAGAATGTCGGGAACAGAGCTCCGCCAGGCACTGCGGGCGGCGTTGAAGGAACCGGAGCGTTTGGATTATTATTTGACCATGGGGGGAGAGAAAAGCGCGCTGATCATGGGACGGCTGGCTTTTGAAGGGAGCGTCCCCTGGGAAACGGTCAATCCGGAGTACGCGTTTCCCCTTCTCGAGGGCGGCGTGCTGTTCCTATTTGAGGACGGAACGCTGGTGATGCCTGCGGAAATCCGCGGCGCCCTGCGGAAGCTCTTGCTGTCCCAGGAGACCAGCTGGCTGCACGGCGAGCTTTCTCTTGCGGATCGGTTTTTCAGCGCGGCAGTCAATCTTTACGGAGCCATCTCCTTCGAAGAGCTGGCACAGATCGCCGCAGACTATGAGCTGTTTATGCCGGATATGGAAGCGGAGGAATTGGAAGAGGCCGCGGGAGCGCTTTCGGGATATCGGAACACAGGCTATTTCCCCTTGGAAGGCTGCCTTTGCTCCGGACAGCTGATGGAAATAGATCAGGACCCGGACACGCTGACGGCACAGGCGCGGGCCATCGGCTATTTTGTTCCGGAAGGTGGGAAACAGCTGCTGAGATTTGCAAATCCGGCTTATGCGGAGCACTCGCCGGCCTGGAAACGGGTGCGCGATTGTCTGCGGGATTCCTTTTCGGA
>CAUHLX010000188.1 GCA_959606705.1 uncultured Bacillota bacterium
CTCAAACATCATGCGAATCGCCGAATTGTTCCGAACGAACGGAATCATTTTTTCTGCTATCATTGTGATTTTTTCCCCTTTCCGCACACCTGTTCAGGTGTGATCGCTCATCTTTTTTTCATAAATGCCAATGCCGAAAATTGACCTTTCCTACGACAGTCCGGCGGATTCGTTCTTGTGGTACAGAGAAACCACCAGGATATAAAGCATGAAGGCGACTCCGATGATCAGCCATACCGCGCTCAGGCCGACGGTGCTTCCGTCCTTCAGACCGGGAACGAACTTATCCCAGTAACCCTTGATATAGATAAACAGCACGATGGCGGGAATAATCCACTTCATATAGAAGTGCAATCCCTCGTTGTGAGGAACCTTCAGACCCTCGCCGGAATTTGCTTCCGCCACGAATCCGTCCCAGCCCCAGCCCCAGCGGCGGGTACAGAACGCCACATAAACCAGCGAGCCCAGCGGCAGGATGTTGTTGGAAACGATAAAATCCTCCAAATCCATGATGGTGCTGCCCGCGCCCAGCGGCGCGATGCTGACCAGCAGATTGTAGCCCAGAACGCAGGGCAGCGACAGCAGGATGATCAAAACGATGTTGACCGCTACCGCTTTCTTTCTGGTCCAGCCCCACAGGTCCATAGCAAAGCTGAGGATGTTCTCGAACACCGCCACTACCGTGGACAATGCCGCGAAGGACAGGAACAGGAAGAAAAACGCGCCCCAAATGGTACCGCCGGCCATCTTCTGGAAGATGTTAGGCAGCGTAATGAAAATGAGGGGCGGGCCGGCGTCCGGCTGTACGTTAAAGGCGAAACAGGCCGGAATGACGATAAATCCGGACAGGATGGCCACCAGCGTATCCAGGCAGACGATGCTGACGGATTCTCCGCCCAGCGACCGTTTCTTGTCCAGATAGCTGCCGAAGATCGCCATGGAGCCCATGCCGATGGACAAGGTGAAGAATGCCTGTGACATCGCTCCGAATACCACCGTTCCGATTCCGATTTCCATCATCTTTTCAAAGTCCGGCACCAGGTAGAACCGCAGTCCTTCTCCCGCTCCGGGCAGGGTCACTACTCGAATCACCAGGACGATCATGATCGCCAGCAAGCAGAGCATCATCACCTTGGTGATCTTCTCCACTCCGTTTTTCAGGCCCAGAGAACAGATTCCGAACGAGATCAAAACGGCAATGATCATGAAAATTGCCATGGTCCCCGGGCTGCCCATCAGTCCGGAAAACCCTGCCGCCACCTGTTCGGTGCTCGCACCGTTGAAGTCGCCTCTCAGCATCCGAATCATGTAGTAAATCAGCCAGCCGGCAACGCTGGTGTAAAACATCATCAGCAAATAGTTGCCGACCATTCCGAAGTAGCCGTAATTGTGGTAAATCGAGCCTTTTTGCTCCAGCGTCTTAAAGGATGACGCAACGCTCTTCTGGCTCCCACGGCCTACGGAGAACTCGCAGATCATGACGGGCAAGCCCAAAATAACTAAGAATACCAGGTAAATCAGAATAAATGCGGCGCCTCCGTACTGTCCGCACATGTACGGAAATTTCCATACGTTGCCCAGTCCGACCGCGCAGCCCGCCGAGACGAGAATAAATCCTAATCGAGATCCAAATTTTTCTCTTTCTGCCACGTTAAACACTCCTTTCTTTCCTGCAATTTTTTATTGACAAGACTCTTCGTGTGGAGAGAGCTGACAGCTTTCGGCAAACCGTCAGGACATCGCCCGAAGGGCGGACCGTTCTCCCATCCGTTCCACCCTCCCGCGAAAAATCCTTTCAATGACCTTCTTGACCCGGCCCTCGCCGGATTCTGCGGAATGCGAAGGGTATTTTATACCGCGTCCATTCCGACCTTAAGAGCTTTTTTATTCAGCTCCACAAACTGGGGCTTCATTTTCTTTTCCAAAATCGCGTCCCACTTAATATCTGTCAGACCCATGTTCTTGATTATGGTGCCCAAAAGTATGATATTAGCAACCTTGGAATTGCCTAAATCCTCCGCCAGCTTGGCCGCCGGGATCACCTTCATCTTCACACCGGTCTTTTCCATCGTTTCGATCACATCCTCGGGATAATCCTCGTCTCCGGTGATCACCGACATTGAAGGAATTTCCTCGTCGTTGACCACTACGGTGCCCTCGGGTTTCAAGAATTCCAGATTTCGCAGAGCTTCCATCTTTTCAAAAGAAATCAGCATATCCGCGCCGCCTTTTTCAATCACCGGGGACTGCACGTCATCTCCGTAACGAACCTGAGAAGAAACACTGCCGCCTCTCTGAGACATTCCGTGAATCTCGCTCATTTTAACGTCATAGCCGGCCTCCAGCAGACCGGTGGTCAAAATATTGCTCGCCAGGATGGTCCCCTGGCCGCCCACTCCTACCAGTAAAATACTTTTTGTCATGGCTTAACCCTCCTTCACGATAGCGTTCTTCGGGCAAACCTGAGAACATACTTCGCAGCCTACGCACTGAGATGAATTGATAACGGCTTTCTTATCCGCCTTCTTGAAGGACAGCGCCGGGCAGCCCGTGTTCAGACAGGCCTTGCAGCCGATGCAGTCGTCCGGGTTGACCCGGCAGGTGCTCTTGAATACGTCTTTAAACTCCGCCTTGTCCTCCGCGGAGAACTTCTTTAAAACACAGGGCCATCTGGTGATGATTACCGATGGTTCATCCAGCGCCAGAGCCGCATCCAAAGCTGCGTCCACCGCTTTCAGATCATTGGGGTCAACTTTGTATATATGCTTGATTCCAATCGCCTTGACCACTCCTTCGATGTCGATCAGGGTAGTCGGTTCTCCTTTGGCGTTGTAGCCGGTCCCCGGATTTTCCTGATGTCCGGTCATGCCGGTAATTCGATTGTCCAGAATCACGCTGACCGTATTGCTGTTGTTGTACACCGTGTTGATCAGCGAATTGATGCCGGTGTGGAAAAACGTGGAATCGCCCAGAACCGCCACCACTCTCGTGCCGGTATCACCCATGTTGAAGGCCTTCTGCGCGCCGTGGCCCATGCTGAAGCTGGCGCCCATGCAGACCGTGGTATCCATGGCGTTATAGGGCTTGTTGAAGGCCAGAGTATAGCAGCCGATATCGCCGGTAATCATGACATTTTTCCGTTTTCCCACCCGATAGAAGAACCCGCGGTGAGGACAGCCCGCGCACAGGGTGGGCGCTCTTCCGATGATGGAGCTCTTCTCGTAATCGACGGAAGGAAGTTCTTCTCCCAAAATCGCCTTCCGCAGGACGTCCGGGGTCATTTCGCCGTAAGGCGGCAGCAGGTTCTTTCCGAAGCAGTCAAAGCCCAGCAAGCGCACCTGTTCCTCGATATAGGGATCGTCCTCTTCCACGATGTAAATCTTGTCTACCTTCTCACAAAAGCTCTTGATCTTGCCGGCGGGCAGCGGATAAGTGAAGCCCAGCTTCAGATACGACGCGTTGTCACCGAAGATTTCCTTCGCGTAGTGATAGCAGATACCGGAGGCGATGACTCCCACCTTGGTGTTGTGCATCTCTTCAAAGTTCAACGGGGTTTTCTCGGAGTATTCGGCCAGTTTTACGATTCTGTCTTCGATCTTGACCCGAAGCTTTCTGGCTACGGCGGGAACACAGACGTATTTCTGAGGGTTCTTCTCAAATTTCTTCAGCGGAACCTCCTTGCGAGGCTCCAGCTCCACCACGGACTTGGAGTGGCACACGCGGGTGGTCATCCGCAGCATGACGGGGGTATCGAACTCTTCGCTGAGATCGAACGCCATCTTCGCCATGTCCTTGCATTCCTGACTGTTGGAAGGCTCCAGCATGGGGATCCGTGCCATTTTCGCGTAGTTCCGATTGTCCTGTTCATTTTGTGAGGAGAACATTCCCGGCTCGTCGGCGGTAATGATTACGCCTCCGCCGTTCACACCCTGATACGCCCAGGTCATCAGCGGATCGGCCGCCACGTTTACGCCCACATGCTTCATGGAGGCCATCGCCCTGGCTCCCGCCACCGAAGCGCCGATTACGGTTTCCAGCGCCACCTTCTCGTTTGGAGCCCACTCCGCATTGATCTCTTCATATGTAGATAGGTTCTCCATGATCTCCGTGCTGGGAGTTCCGGGATACGCTGCGGCATGGTGTACGCCCGCTTCCCATGCTCCTCTGGCAACCGCTTCGTCGCCGGTCATCAATTGTTTCATTCTGATCCATCCTCCTCTTTTCTCATCTGCTGCCGAAGCTTCGTCTCGATTCAACCGCGAATCATCAGCGCGCAAACCAACAATGCATTATACTTTTCCTCAAAGGACGCGCTTCTGGAATTCAATGCGATGGGACATTTCGCGCCCACCACACAGCCCGCCATCTTCGCGTCGGCTAGGGAGGTCAAAGCCTTTACCATAATATTACCGGTATTGATATCCGGGGTCATGAGGATATCCGCGTCCCCGCCCACCGGGCTTTCATACTTTTTAATTGCCACGGATTCCGGGTTGACTGCCAGATCGATGGATATCGGTCCTTCCAAATCGCAAGGTCCGAACTCACCGCTCAGGGCCAATTTTTTCAGCTCATCGGCGTCCACCGTTTCCTGCTGTTTTGGGTTGACTACTTCAACCGAGCAAAGCGCCGCCACCTTGGGCCTCTCGTAACCGAAATCCCGGAAAAGATGAACCGCGTTTCGCACAATCGCTTTTTTCTGCTGGAAATCGGGATGGGGAATCATCCCGCCGTCCGTCACACCCACAACCTTATGATAATGGGGAATATCCAGGAACGCAATATGGGAAATCACATTTCCGGTTCCGATTCCGGTCTCTTTATTGACCACCGCTTTCAAAATCGAAGAAGTCTGCATCATTCCTTTCAATAGAAAATCCGCCTGATCCTCACGGATCAGCCGAATTGCCTGTGCCGCGGCCTCCGCTTCTCCTTCACAGTCGATGATCCGATCCTCGGAAAGCAGATGATTTTCCTTCGCCGCGATTTCTTTAATCTTTGAACGCTCGCCTACTAATACATAATCTAAAATTCCATCCTCATTGGCCTTGAACACCGCTTCCAACGTATGTTCGTCATGAGCCGCCGCCACGGCTACCGTTCGTCTCTTCGCGGTTCGCACCATTTCACGCAGCTGCGCAAAATCCTTGATCACCACCGGAATTCACTCCTCTCTCCATTGCCGCAGAATAAATTCTACGTTTTTGCCTCATTTTTTAATTTTTCAAAATCGTGCACGATGCATGATTTACTCGAATAATATACCTGTTTGGGCCCACGGTCAACTTTTTTGCCTTGTAAAATTTCATACGCAGCCAAAGGTTTTCCTGCTCTTTTCTCATATTTCCACAGGTTTTACCGTTTGACATTCCGTTGTTCGACAAATATAATACCATTTAACCAAAGGTTCAAAATTAAGTGGTTTTTTATCAATACGGAGAATGAAAATGAGCGGATTAAAAAAGACAACCATGAAAGAGCAAGTATACGATCTAGTCCGGTCAAAGATCCTAAATCAGGAGTGTCCCTTTGGCAGCCGGATCAATATCGACACGCTGGCGGAAGAGCTGCATGTGAGCAATTCCCCCATTCGCGAGGCCTTGATCATGCTGGAAAACGACGGACTGGTGACCATGCGGCCAAATGCCGGAGCTCGAGTGA
>CAUHLX010000189.1 GCA_959606705.1 uncultured Bacillota bacterium
ATTTCTTTCTGGAGGCAGAAAACTTCATACTTTTCTTCAAATTCTTTCTTCTGGATTCGATCATGCCTGACATCCCCTGTGATTTCACAGTACTCCTCCATAAATCTATATAGGGTATCAACCCTCCGTCTCCATTCCGCCTCTGCTTCCACAGATGACTGACACGTCGTGAACTTGAACTTGTTGTCAATGAGACGATGAAGGCCAATGAGTGCCCACCGGAATATCTGGTCTTTTTCCTTCAGCATCTTGTCCAGTAATGCCCCGTCCCGTTTCTCTGGCGGGATCACATTCCGACAGTGGGCCAGCAGGAACCGTTCAAAGACGTGGCCGCCCTTATCATCCTTAAAGGACGGAAGATCGTTGCAGGCTATGGTAACCGCCCCATTAAACACATAGGAAAAAGCCATCTTGTTCTTAAACTCCGCCCGCACCGCATCACCTCCCGTGATCTGCTTAAATACCGAGGAATCTTCCACGTCATAGGCATTTTGATCCCCCACCAGAATCAGCCGTTTCCCATAGGCTTCCGCCATTGACCATCGGCCTGACATATTTTGAATTGGAATGTTTGCGATATTCTCAGAGCCTACCAGCGCCTTCATCACGGCAAGGTATTGGGACTTTCCGGTGTTGCCCATGAGCGAAAACAGAGCCAGCACCTTCTTGAACCTCTGCATCTTCAAGTTGGAGACAGCTGCCCCCAACCATTCCTGCAACATATACGCCATTTCAATATCCAATTTTCCCTCCTCGTCAGTGCAGAGGTCGCTTATAAACCTTGTCCAGACAGGCGGCTCGCAGTATTGCTCCGGGAAGCTGCAGTCCAGTTGGATGGTGCTCAGCACCTTTGAGCTATGCGGGATCATTTTCCGTTGCTTGACGTCGTATAGACCGTTCTTTGTATTGATAATCCATTCATCACTGTTGACGTCGTTGAATCCGTGAATATTCCCCCCGGAGCACATCAGTAGACTAGTGGTCTTGTTGAATATGTCGTCCCTGCCCAGTCCGAAGGGCACCCGCCGCCGGACAATGCTCTTAATCTCGTTCTTTCCCCGAGGCGTGTAGACCCCATTTTCATAGACGTAGAACATATCCGCACCGGTCCCACGTTCCGTCAGAACGACGTAATCCAGTGTTTTTAGTATGCACTCCGCCAGCCTGTCCTCGTTGATCTTCTGAGCCTCGTTTTCCTTTCCCTGGTTTACGAGGTAGACCCACGGGGCCAGCTGGGCGGGCTCTGCATTCACCAAGGCTTTCAGGGTCTCTTTTGTGCCTCCACCCGCTATGTAGTCGCTCACGTCGCCATGATCTAAATTGGATGTCTTGACGATCTTTCGACTGTGGGCGTAGTTTCTTGTATCTGTCATTACCTTCTCCGCCAGATCTAACCCGGGGTCGTCGTTATCCGGCAGAACAATAAGTTTCGCTCCCGTGAAGTATTGGGCGTACTCCCGCCGCCAATCGTTGGCCCCGCCGCAGGTCGCCGCCGTCAGCCCCAGTTTCTTGAGGGTCTCCACGTCCTTCTCTCCCTCCACGAAGTAGACCGGATACCCTCCTCGTACTGCTTTGACCAACGCCTGCAGATTATAGAGCACCTTTTCCACTCCTTTTGCTCCCGAGCGCAGTACATCGCTTTGCCGATCCAGGACACCATAACGGATCACCTTTCCCTCCAGTCTTACTTTTGAATAGAGATACCGCCCCTGCTCATCGGTATAGTTGTATACTGCCTCCACCGGCTTCCCGAACTGCTGCTCTAGCTTTGACTTCCATGTGGCCTCCGGCTTCTCCGACCCAAGATCGGACATCGTCAGGCCCACTTCGTCCAAGATATCCCTCGTATTACAGCCAGCATGACAATATACGAGGATCTTTCCATGCTCCGTACCATTTGATATAGACAGGCTCGGCTCCCGATCCATATGACAAGGGCAAAGAACTTTATAGGAACCGTCCGCCTGTCTCTTTGGTTTTTCAAACCGGCTAACCACCTCCTCCAAACTCAACGCCACCGCGACACCTCCTTTCTATGGTGAGGCGGCCCACGGATCACGCAGGCCGCCCGATCTCACCGAATACCATCCAACTCAAGCCGATATCCATAGTTCCCGCTCCCGTCAAGCTCGAACCGGAACTCAACCCTTCCGGACCACACATAATGAGTGCAGGCTATATCCGTTACCGTATGGACGATTCCGTCCACGATGATCTGATCTCCAATCTCCATAGGACAGACCGCTGAAAACTTTGCGAATTTCATTTTCTTCTCCTCTGCTTCAAACGCATATTCTTAACCAAGGTTCCGTTTTCCAGCAGGATCCGAATTAGTTTCTTGAAACCGCTTTCATACATGTAGATAATGGTTTCTTGATCGTAATGGCAGTTGTTTAACTGCTCAAATTCCTCACGGAGCGGTCCTTGTCCTAGCCCATCCCAATCAACACCCGGAATGAAATATTCCTCTCTAAAAACCTTCTTGTGCTTCCGAATGTCGATCCCAGTCAATGCTATAAAATCATCTACCACCACAATCTTTCGACCTCGGTAAATCTTTACTGATGGCTCATTACTTTTACCGTCATCCAATATCCCGTTCCATTCTTCTGGCGAAACGGTATCCAATTCAAACAGCTCCAGCTGCCCGTATTCTGGATCATCATAAATACCTATGTACTTCATTTTGTCACGCCTCCCATCCCGCAAACGAGATGATAAAGCACACCGATGCGCTCTGGGTGCTCCTTCAAGAATTGTATGAGAAATCGGAGTTGTATCTGTCCCCTCCCATCCAGCTTCGACGACCAATCTCCTTCCGAACCGCTCACATTCGACTGCCTACCCGCCATGTAGACTGCCAGGAACGCATCAAATTGATTTTGCGATGCTCTGGCGATCTCATTGATGCGTTTCAGCTCAGAAGCCGATACTTGCAAATTGTCCATTTTTATGATAGTCTCATCTTGTTCTTGGGTGAGGCTATCACCTGTTGCCGTCTGAGCCTTTGCAGAGGTCCGGGCGGCTTTTTCTTTTTGACGAGCGCGTTCAGCCTGAATGCCAACCATCTTGCCGTAATGGAAGGATCGTACCGCCAGTATCCAGCAAGAATCACTGCGATCAATGAAGGCGTCCAACACCCTAGCCTCAGTTTCCTCAGTTTCCTTTTCATCAACGATCTTGAATATTTTTTTGAGTTTTACTTCCCGGAATAACTCGTCCCAGAACTCCTCAATCACTTGACGAAAAGCCGGGGACCATTCATCTCCCATCGTCTCTTCCGCCCGCCTCTTCTCCTCTTGAATCTCCTGAATCGTCGTATCCTTTTCCAGGAACAAGGGAAACAATTCTTTCTTTAACCTCTCGACTGCCATGCTGCTCATTCTGTTACCGCCTTTCTTTCCAAACCCCTTCGCTTACTTTCGTGATCCCTGATTTTTTTACCTAACTCTTCGGTCTTGATGAGATGCAAAAGCTCATTAATCCGTGCCTGAAGGACAATTTTCGCTTCTTTTATGAGGCGGATCCGCTCCCTGCAGTTTTGGGCCGAAATCGATTCGGACCCGCACACCAGTAAACGCTTTTCCGCTTCTTCCAATTGCTTCAGCACGATTCGCTGGTCCTTTGCATCCGTCATTCGGTAGAATTTTAACTCTGGAGCCACCAAATACTTCAAGTCTGCTCCCGACAGACTGGCCATTGCAAAAAACTCTTCCAACGTAATCTCCTCCTCACCTCGCAAGAATGCCTCCAGCAGCTCCGTCGTGATGTTGGCATGCTCCGCATAAGTGTCAGGATGCGCCCCGCAGTGACATCTGATTTCAGCCGCCAAATTGGGATATATGCATTTTTCAAGCTCTTCTATGTAAATCGTCATTCTTGAATCCTCCCTTCGATGGCCTTCTGAGTGATCCTGTCCGCCCACTCCGGAAGCATGCGGGCATTGACCTTCCAAGCTCCACCCTCCTGGTCACGGATGGCCGGAAAGCCCTCATAATGTGTCCTCGCGTACCCCTGCAATGTGGGAATGCAGATAGACAACCGCCTGGATGCCTCCTTCAGCGGAATGAACAGAACCTCATCTTCCCTGGCCGCCTCCGCCACACATTCCGCGATCACCTTCACCAGACCCTCCGGATCCTCTGCAGCTCCGCCGGCCGCCACAACATTGAGAGTTGCCGTCTGCGGATCCCATTCCGCGCCATTGACGGTACCCCGGCGAAATCGAATTTCTCTGATCTTCATTTGATTCCCTCACTTTCCAAACCACAATAGCCGGAATGTTTCTCTGCCCTTCGGCGTAATCAGCGTCTGGGTCCCTGACCACTGCGTTTTTTCGTTGAAGCGCTCCTTCTGCTCGAAGAGCCCGTCATTTTTGGCCGCATACGGCATGAGCTTCCCTTTCCGGTCACGATACACATACTTCTTGTCCAGCAGGAAGCTGATGAACTGCCGCTCCTTGAGCCCCAGCTCCGCTGCCGTCTCTCGGAAGTTCGTCAGAAGGCTCCGGTCCACCAGCTCATCGAAGTATTCCGCTTTCGGCTTCATGATCTGGTTGTCCACCGTCAGAGCAGAGTTCTTGACTTCAAGATTCCTCCGTTTGTCCCTCTCCTCTTTCAGCTCAGACAGAAGGCGGATTCCAAAATCCGGGTCGCTGAGCACCTGTTCAATTACTGTGTCCGTGGCATAGGCACCGTGCTCAAGGACTGTGGGTATCACTTCATCGAAGATCCAGCTTTCAAATTTCTCAGCATCGGGAAGGTGGCTACCCGCAATCAGGCGGACGAGGTTGCCACGGGTGATGAATTTCATCTCCACCGTCTGAAATGCTGGGCTTCCATCTTTCTTCGTTCCGGTCCGAACCCCTACCTCGTGAAACACGACCCCGGGGTCCTTGCAGTGACGGCTTAATGCATCCTGAGTATTGCTGTACCCCAGCGCCCTCGCCGCGTCCGCCCCACAGAATGTCACTGATCCATCTGCCTCAACGTATGTACGGATTTCTCCGAATTCCTGGTTGCTGAAAATCTGCATTTCGTTCTTTTTCATCTCTATTCCTCACTTTCTTTTAGTACGAGTTGTTCAATCGGAACGTTCAGGGTTTCCGCAATCCTGAATACCACATCCGGTCTACAGCTTTTCCCATTTCTAATGGCTGATAAGGTCTGCCGCGAGATGCCGCTCACTCCAGCCAACCCGGTCATATTTAAGCCGGATTTAGCCAACGCAATAAGGAATTCGTGTACGTTTACTTTCAATTTTACTCACCTCCTTTTCATTAGTGCCTTTGTACCAACAAAACAAATATTATCATGCATTCGTACTAATTTCAAGATATTTTTTTACAATCGCACTAATTTTCTTTACGCCTGCCCTAATCTATGCTATAGTGAAAGCAGTGAAAGGCGGTGATTTACAATGGCTGTAGGCTCTAAGTTGAAACAAATTCTTAAAGAAAAAAATATGACGATTGCGGAGCTTGCTGAGAAATCTGGTGTTCCAAAAAACACTTTGTACGCAATTACAAAACGTGACAGCCAAAATGTAAGACCCGATACGATAATCAAAATATCAGAGGCACTAGATATTTCTCCTCTTGCATTACTCGACATGTATGCTGCCGATATTGCGGTAGAGAAGTTAGGTGTTCCACCTGAACA
>CAUHLX010000190.1 GCA_959606705.1 uncultured Bacillota bacterium
CCAAAATAGGACTTTTGCGCGCTCCGGCTCCACTCCGATGGTTGTGGAAAAAAGCTCGGCCTTTTCTGCATTCCCGCTTTCTTTATAAAAATCCTTTGCCTCCCGCATATTTAAATCCATATCGTCGATGAATAACAATTGAAATAAATTTGTTTCTTCTTGAGCAAATCGAACATAGGAAAGAGGGAGAAGCAAATAAGAGCTGACTTTTTCAGAATTACGATAACGAACCACATACTGTTCATAGTATTCATATGCAAAAATAAGAAACTCCTTTTTCAGCTCGTCCATATTTTTATAACAAGTGAAAATCGGTCGGGTAGAACAGCGCAATTTTCCGGCGATGCTCCTGGCATTTACCGTTTCAAACCCCGTTTCTCTCGTAATCTCCAAAACAGCCTTCAAAATCATTTCTTTCGACACTTTTGCTTTCGGCGGCATATCAGTTTCACCTTCCCCCTGCCTGATGGTTATTATGTCACGCACGTTATGTAACTATAGTTACACATTGGATGAGCTTTGTCAAGTCGTTTTGTGAGCCGTTATAATCGTATAGCTATGTGCGTTTATGGTGATCCGGCAAAAACCGGTATTGGCGTACCAATTTTTGCCCTTTCTTTCGAGCACCGTACCTTCCTCCCATATCCGCAGCTTGCACCACTCCACAATGTCCTCGACTTCGACAGAGAGGTTTCTTTTTATGCGCTCCGCGCCCATTTCCGTAGTATGGAGACGTTCTATATTCTCAATTAAATCATTCATTTGTTTCCTCCATAAGCTTCTACTTTCAGGTACTCCTTTGGTTTGGCAATCGAAACGACCAAATTAACGACCAAATAACGGAAAGGAACTCCCAAGGTCAAACGATCCGGTCCGGAGTTTCTTCGAAATGAAATCGATTTCAGAGCTGCACGGTAACGCAACGCCGGGTCGGCCAGGTAGAATTTCTCTTGGGTTTTTAAAATTTCTTTGCCCCGTACGTCGAAACGGGAACAGCGGTGAAGGATATCGGCGCTTTCCAGCTTGCTGAGATCGTTGTAAACCGTATGGTACTCCACAGAAAATAAAAAGACAACCCCGCTTTTGAGAGTTGTCTTTTAGTGTAGAATGGTACACCCGGCAGGAGTCGAACCTGTGGCCTTTAGAGTCGGAGTCTAACGCTCTATCCAGCTGAGCTACGGGTGCATATGTTTGAAATGCCATCGCAAAGATGACATTTCAAGATGGTGGGCAGTATTGGACTCGAACCAACGGCCTCCTGCTTGTCGAGCAGGCGCTCTAACCAGCTGAGCTAACCGCCCACGATTTACCGACGAAAATTATTATAACGGATTTAGCCGGGAAAAGCAACTACTTTTTCCGGCTTTCGAGAAATCACTCCTTGTCCTCCAGAGAACCGAATCCGCTGCCCAGGCCCCACACCGTATCCACGTGAATCACGCTGACGAAAGCGCGTTCGTCCGCCCGAGCTACGAACTGTTTAATCAGCATGCTTTCCCGAGGAGAACACAGGGTGATGATTTTGCTTCGTTCCGTCTTGGTATACTCCCCGGTGATCTTTACATTGGATACGCCCCGTCCGATTTCCCGAAGAATATATTCCGCCACCTCGTCATGTTTTTCCGTGATGATTTCCAGCTGAACGATCTTCGGATCGAAACCATACATCACCATGTCCGCCGCCTTGGTGAAAATCACCTGAGAAATCAACGCGTACAAAGCGATATTCGTCCCGAAAACAAACCCCGAAAGAATGATTACACTCCCATCCAGCACCAGTAAAATCTGGCTCATGCCAACGTGGGGCAGACATTTTTTGCGGATGATCTTCGCTATGGTATCCGTCCCTCCCGAGGAATAACCTCGCAGAAATACCAGGCCGCTTCCGATCCCCATTAAAACGCCATAGGTAATGGAGGATAAAATCAGATCCTTCTGCTGCAGCAGCGTGATATTGAGGCGTTCGAACACCACCAGTACACTGGGATAGAGCACGGACAGCAGGAGAATTTTCTTCGCCTCCTTGGCCCCCAGCAGGAAGAAGCAGACCACCAGTACGATCATCGCTCCCATGTAGTACAGCAGAGAAAAATCGATGTCCACAAACTGCTGAATGATTCGAGCAATCCCTGAAATACCGCCGCTGGACAAGCCGTTCGGCACCATGACCCCGATGGAACTAAAGGCCATTAGACAAGTGCCGATGAGCACATAAATCATATCGATCCCAAATTTCTTACCCTTTTCAACAGTCATAACGTCCCTTTCAGCGTGCGAGAGAAAACACCCGCAACGCACTGTTTCCGAATAGATCCACTGCCTTTACCGCCACGCTCCCTCGCCCCTTGCAAACGATCCGGCAGGAAAGCGGAATCGATCCGTTTTCTTTGTAAAAGATCAGGTCGGTTTCTAAGACCGTTCCGTTATAATCCGGATCCACACACCAATAGTCCACCAACTGCAGCGAATCTTTCTTTATGATCTTCCGAATCACCTTTTTATACTGTTCCTCTACCGGAACCTCATCGATACTTCCCGGAGAAAAACCGGTAAGCCGAATCTCCAATTCCATTTTATCAGAGAGCTCGACGGGCTGTAAAGAGTACTCCAGCTCCAACCGATTTTCTTTTTCCGACAGCGTTTTCATGCCATACAGCTCATAAGACGCATTCGCTCGGGTCAGCCGCTTATGCGCATTCAATACCGCCAGCTTCCCGATGTCACAGGAGATCCAGTTCCGATTGAGCTTCGCCGCCGCGGCGGCCATGGTACCCGATCCGCCGAAAAAGTCCGCGCACAAATCGCCTTCACGAGTACAGCTCTCCAGAATGCGGCGCAGCAGCTGTTCCGGTTTTTGAGTCGCGTACCCCGTTCGTTCCGCGGAGGTTCTTCCCACCATGTCGATCTGCCACACGTCCCTGCGATTGACCAGCGTGTACCAGCCCACCTCGTCCTGGTATTCGGCGACTCCTTTAAACCGATAGGGCTTCAGCTCCCGGTTATAGGATTTCTCCTTTTGAGGCACAAAATAATAGTGCTTTGTTTTTCCATAAAACAGCAGCGTGTCATGCTTTCGTGCGAAATGCCGATTGCTGGTGCCGCCGGATTTGTAATTCCAGATGACCTCATTGACAAAATTTCGTTCTCCGAATATCTCGTCCAGAATCACCTTGACATAATGAACCACGTGCCAGTCTAAATGAACCCACAGAGAGCCGGTGTCCGCCAGCAGCTCCCTCATCATCATAAAGCGCACCGTGAGCATGCGCAAATACTCTTCCATTCCGTTTTCCCAGGTGTCGTGATACGCGTGCTGTTTCATGACCGGAAGCTTCTTGATCTTGTCCGATTCCAGCTTGATTCCCGTCACGTAATCCGCTCCGGAATAAAACGGAGGATCCACATAAATCAGCGCCAGCGTTCCTCCCATCCCCTCGTTCAGAAGCAAGTGACGCATGTACTCCAAATTGTCCCCCAGAATCAGTCTGCCGCCACCGCCATGACCCACGCGCTGATCGAGACGAAATTCCCCGTTCCCCGAGGCTTCGGTCAACGTTTGAAAAATCGCTCTTCCGTCTTCCAGGATCTCCGGCAACCGAAAAATCAAGCTCATCCTACCGCCTCCTGCCACGATCTGTTTTTCGGCTCTTATCCGACCGCTTTGGGGGACCCGAAAACAGAATGTCGGCCGCGTCTTCACGCCCGGCCGCTTTCAAAGCTTTCAACACCATTTCACGATTTTCTCTCTTGTTGAAATGGAGCAGGGCCCTCTGCATCCTTTTTTCCTCCAGCTCTCTGGCTACGTAAACACGCTCACCGGTCAGCGGATCGAATCCGGTGTAGTACATGCAGGTGGAAAGAGTTCCCGGCGTGGGATAAAAATCCTGAACCTGATCCGGGACGAAGCCGGTCCGCTTGAGATACAGCGCCAGCTCCACGGCGTCATCCAGGGTGGAGCCGGGATGCGACGAGATGAAATACGGGATCAAATACTGCTTCTTTCCCAGCTGTTCATTGATTTGACAATACTTTTTTGAAAAACGGTCAAACACGTCGCCGGAGGGTTTCCTCATCTTGGCCAGCACGCGCGGAGAGACGTGTTCCGGCGCCACTTTTAACGTACCGCTGATGTGATGTTCACACAGCTCGTGGAAAAAGGTGTCGTCCGGGTCCGCCATGAGATAGTCGAAACGAATGCCCGAACGAATGAATACCTTCTTGACACCGGGAAGCTCCCGGAGCTCTCTCAGCAGCTCCACGTAATCACGATGGTCCACCTTCATCTGCCCACAGGGACGGGGATACAGACAATCCTTATTTCTGCACACCCCCGCTTTCTCCTGTTTCTCGCAGGCCGCCCCTCTGAAATTCGCCGTAGGCCCACCCACGTCGTGAATATAACCCTTAAAATCCGGGCGCTCTATCATTCGCCGAGCTTCCTCCACGATGGATCGCCGGCTCCTGGCTCTCACCTCACGTCCCTGGTGATACGTCAGGGCACAGAAGGCGCACCCTCCGAAGCACCCCCGATTGGATACCAAGCTGAACTTCACTTCCTCGATGGCAGGTACGCCGCCGTCCTTTTCATACATGGGATGCCAGGTCCCCTCATAAGGAAGCTCATATACGTCGTCCAGCTCCATTTGAGAAAGCGGTTCCGCCGGGGGATTCTGCACGATATAAAAACGCGCGGTGTTTTCCCCGTAAGGCTCCGCCATTCGCTTTCCCGAGATAAAATCGTTGTTGCGGTACTGGAGGCGAAAGCTCTCGGCATAACGCTCCTTCGACCGGCAAAGCTCCTCGAAGCCAGGCAAAATTACGGTCTCCGGATCCGCTTTCAACTCCGTTTCCGCGCCGGCGCCCGCACGGTACACCGTTCCTCGGATCCAGGAAATATCCCCGATCGAAAGCCCCGAATCCAGCGCTTCGGCCACTTCCACCACCGCCCGTTCCCCCATTCCGTAAATCAGGAGGTCGGCCTTGGCATCCGGCAGTATGGAACGCCGGATCTGATCGGACCAGTAATCGTAATGAGCAAATCGGCGCAGACTGGCCTCCAAGCCTCCCACGATAATCGGAACGTCATGGTAAGCCTCCCTGGCGCGATTGCAGTAAACGATCACCGCACGGTCCGGGCGCCGACCCGCCTTTCCTCCGGGAGAATAGCTGTCCGACTTTCTTTTATGCTTAAATACGGAATAGTGGTTCACCATGGAATCCACATTCCCTCCGTTGATCAGAAAACCCAGGCGAGGCTTTCCGAAACGGCGGAAGTCCTCGGCGCTCCGATAATCCGGCTGGGCTAAAACAGCTACCTTATAGCCATATCGTTCCAGCACCCGACTGATGATGGCATGACCAAACGAGGGATGATCCACATAGGCATCCCCCGTAACCAGCACGAAATCAGGCTGTTCCCAGCCGTATTGTTCCATTTCTTCTCTTGTGGCAGGTAAAAACATATTCTCTACTCCGCAGAAATCGAAAAGGTATCGAAGCCGTCATTGTCAAACGGAACCTTAATCGCTCCATCCACAATTTTCTTTCCGTACTCCTCCATTTTCGCCTTCACCGCTTCCGGAAGATTGCCCGCGTCATCGCTGCAGCCGACTCCGTCTTCCTTCAAACCATAAACGATCGTTCC
>CAUHLX010000191.1 GCA_959606705.1 uncultured Bacillota bacterium
CAGCAGGGTGCCCATCGCCCCGTCAAATATTAAAATATCGTGTTTTAACCGTTCGCGTATCTCCATACTCGCTACGAAATTCCTTTCTCTTTCATCAGGCAGACCAGCTTATACAGGAAGTCCTGGATGTTGGCCACGATCGTGGTGACCTCCAAGGTCCCCCGGTCTCTGATTTTGTTCAGCACAAATTCACTGACATCTACCGCGTAAATGTAGACCGGCCGCACCTTTCCCTCGCTGACCACATAGGAAGGGGTCAGATTGCCCGTGGCGATGGTGTGCAGCTGCGTAGCCAGACACACGATGGTAGTGGCCTTTTCCGTATGGGCGCGCATTTTATCCTGCACGTCCGAGGTGTCGCAGTTGACCTCCGGCAGAGGGCCGTCGTCTCGAATAGAACCGGCCAGCACCATGGGAACGTTATTTTTAACGCAAGCGTGAATTAAACCATTCTCGATGCCGCCCTCTTCGATGGCCTTCTCGATGGAGCCGGCCCCCGCGATGCGATTGAGCGCGTCCAAGTGACAGTAATGTCCGTTGGGCACATTCTCATTGGTGCTCAGATTCTGGCCCAGCGCGGTGTTGAATAGAGCCCCCTCCAAATCGTGAGTCGCCACCGCGTTGCCGCCGAACACCGCATGGCAGCAGCCGCTGCCCACTATGTATTCCATGGCTTTTCGGGAACCCGCGTCAAAGATCGCCGCCGGCCCCAGCACCCAGATGATGTGTCCGTGATCTCGATCGTGAGCCAACAGCTCCACCAGCCGGTCGTAATCGTTGGCAAAGGAGGTTTCTCTGGAACGCCCGCTGCGAAAGGCGAAGGCATCCAAAGCCCCCGTCTCGTCCACAAAGCCGGTGTTGTGCAGATAAATCCCCTCACTCCCGTCGTCCGATCGTCCCAGAATGGCGATTTCCCCCGCTTTCAGGCGGCGAAACTCCTTTGATTCGAGACTCCCGTCGGGATGGATCACCGGCACACAGTCCATTCTGGTCCTGCGGATCAGCTTCCACTCTCCCTCGATCTTAAAGTATTCCGGATACATGGAAGTGATGTGAAAGCCTTCGGGCGCCACACCATCGCGTTCCACCGCCGCAGTCTTCACATTCGGCGCCAGCAGAAATTTTTCCTGATTGAAATCAGGTTGATTGTATTTGGGCAGTTCAAACATAATTCGCTCTCTCTTTTCACACAAGAATAGGCTTGGAATCACGAAATTTCCTTTTATCAAGCCTTGACGATAATTTTATCACACCCGGGCCCCCCGCGCAACAATCAGCCTTGCAGCTTTCTGATGTTTTCAATATTATTGAGGATTCTTCTGGCGGTCCCCGACTTATTCATCGTATAAAGGTGGATTCCTCTCACGCCCCAGGCCATCAGATCGATGATCTGTTCGATGGCGTAAGCCTCTCCGGCCTCCTTCAGCGCCTGGGGGTTGTCCGCGTAGCGGTCCAGCATGCGCACCAGCTTGGCCGGCACACTGCAGCCCGACAGCTTGGTCATTCTCAGAATCTGATTGCGGTTGAGCACCGGCATAATCCCGGCGGAAACGGGCAGATCGATTCCCGCCAGCTCCAGCTGCTCCATGAACTTGTAAAACAGCTCGTTATCGAAAAACAGCTGAGTGATTAGGAATTCCGCGCCCGCGTCGGCTTTCTTCTTTAAATGGAGAACATCCCGCACCTTGTCGGGACATTCCACGTGCCCTTCGGGATAGCAGGCGGCGCCCACGGAAAAGCCTCCCGCCGCCGCCACATCCGGAATCAGGTCGCTGGCGTGAACGTAAGCCGGATTTTTCGGCAGTACGAAATCAGGATCCGCCGGCATGTCCCCCCGCAGAGCCAGAACGTTTTCGATTCCGTTCTCCTTAAGCCGCCCCAGATGCTCCGCCACCTGTTCTCTGGTGGACGCGATGCAGGCCAAGTGGGCCAGACTTTCGATGTGATGTTCATTTTTAATATGGGAAGCGATCTCTACCGTCCGAGAGCGGGTCCCGCCGCCGGCTCCGTAAGTCACGCTGATAAAATCCGGACACAGGTCCGAAAGCTCGTCAAGAGTATTGTAAACGGTCTCGATGGGCGCGTCCGCCTTAGGTGGAAACACTTCCAGCGAAATCACCGTTTTCTTCTGTTCGTAAATCTCTCTGATCTTCATAGCTTCTTCCTTTCTATTTCGGCAGCACGATCTCCGGATGCTCCTTAGATCTCCGATACAGGGTGAACCGATGGCCGATGGCCTGCACAAACTCGGCGGAAAGCTCTCCCGCCAGCTGATTCGCCGCCTCCTTGGCATCCAGCTCGCAGCCCTCCTGCAGCTTCACTTTGGCCAGCTCCCGGGCCGTGAGAACCCGGTCCAGCTCCATGCGGACGTTTTCCGTAATCCCCGATTTCCCCAAATATACCACCGGCTCCAGCTCGTGAGCCAAGCTTCTCAAATAACTTCTCTGCTTTCCTGTCAGCATGTCATATTCTCCTCTCTATTTTTAAAGGCGTCCGCTTGTGAAAGCATTCGCTCTCGTTCATAGTAAATCTCCATCAGATACAGACCCTGGGGCGGCGCCGTGTGCCCCGCCTTCTTGCGGTCCAGGCTTTGAAGAATTCCCGGCACCTCCTCCGGCGCTCTGCGTCCCAATCCGATTTCCACCAGGGTGCCGGTCAAGATTCGTACCATATTATAAAGAAATCCGTTTCCCGTCACCGCGACGGAAAGCTCCGGACCTTCGGCCGGATCACGGAATACGGATAACCCGTAAATCGTCCGCACCGTATCTTCCATCTCCTGGCCTCCCGCGGCCATAAGGCTGCGAAAATCGTGAGTTCCTGTAAAATAAGCCGCAGCCTGCCGCATGGCCGCCACGTCCGGTTCTCCCCGAAGCTGATAGCTGTAATACCTGCTGAAGGGGTCCGCTTCGCCTCCCGTTCGCAGCTTATAAATGTAGGTTTTGCCCACGGAGTCGAAGCGGGCGTGAAATTCCGGCGGCACCTCCCGGACTTCTCGGATTCGAATCGGCCCCACGCCTCGAAAATGACCGCTCCCCGAAAGCAGGTTGTTGGCAGCCTCTTTGATCCGCTCCGTGGGAATGCGGAAGTCCCCCGCAAAGCTGGCCCTCTGGCCATAGGCGTGGACTCCGGCGTCCGTGCGGCTGGTCCCCGATATGCTCACCGGCTGCGCACATAAAATCGAAAGCACCCGTTCCACTTCTCCCTGCACGGTTCTCTGGGAAGGCTGGCGCTGCCAGCCGCTGAAATCCGTTCCGTCGTATTCGATTGTAAGCAGTAAATTTCGCACCGCCATGTCTTTCTCTCCCGTTTTCCTATCCTATTAGATTATCGCAGATGAACGGTCAGGTCAACCAAAACCAGAGGGTTTCGACAAAATTCCGCCCATTTTCTTCATGTGTCCCCGATTTATGGCGAAACATTTCCGGTATTCTGACATTTTCTTTGAGTTTTTTCATTTACTTTTGTCCACTTCCATCATACAATTAAATACAGACTGTCACACAAAGGAAGAGAGATTATGAAACGAATCAGTTCACTTACGATTCTTATTTTTTTCGCCGCCCTGTTCCTCATTATGAACACCATGGGTGTGTTTCATTACAGGGACACCGTTTTGCTCTGCGAAACTCAGAAGGACAGCATGTTTAACTTGAATCTAAAATACGACACGCTGGTCAACCATCTGAGAAACAACGCCAACCTGTATCTGTTGACCAATGATTCCCGGTACTACACGCAGTATAACATCTTGATGAATGATTTTACCCGGGAAAACAACGTCAATCTGGGCTATCGCACCTTTACGGAAGAACAGGCCACACAAAAACTGAAGGCGGTGGACCCCACACGGGAGTTTACTTTGAAATCACAAGTCAGCTTCCTGGCCTTTAACCAAAAAGAGGCCGAGCTTTACCGGAAATACCTTCATTCCATTAACTCTTTGATCGATTCCATTCAGCTTGCTCTCGAAACCAAGGACACCTCGATCTTTCTCAGCAGCGAATTCGCCTTGGATTACACCGCGCAGAACGAGTCGATGACCAAGCTGATGCGAAGCTATATCGAACGGCTCAACCGGCAGGAGGATTCCACTCTGATGAATCAGAGGATTCTGGAAGGCACCATGATCTTCGTCACCTGTCTAGTCATGGGCATGGCGGTGATCTGTTTCTATCTGCTGATGAAGGAAAATCGCTCCAACTCCTATTTTCGGCGGCTTTACACCACAGTGGTGGAAAACATCAACGTCGGTCTGTGCATTCTGGACAAGGACGGCCGTTTCGAATACGTCAATCCGGCGTATCAGCACATCATGGAGAACGATTCCAATTACAAGGGACTGCGCCCCTATGATCTTCTGGGCTCGGAAGTGGAAAAAATCATCAATATCCCGCCCGGCGGATTCCGTGCCAGAGAAAGCGGCAATCAGCAGATGGAGGTCCATGGGGAGATCAAGGAAATTCAATTCGAGCACTTCACCATACACGTACAGCAGGATTCCAAAAAATATGTGGATCTGATCACGGATATCACACAGACCGCCAAGCTGGAACGTCAGTTGAAGGAACAGCTGGACGAAATCCGCTACTATTCCGGAGCCAAGGATTCCTTCATCGCCAACATGTCCCACGAAATCAAAACGCCCATCAACGCGATTCTGGGAATGTCTCATTTTCTGAAAAACACGGAGCTGACGGAGCATCAGAAGGATCTGGTGGACAAGATCGAAAGCTCTTCCGACGTGCTGCTCTCCATTATCAACGACGTTTTGGATTTCTCCAAGATGAAATCCCGGGAGCTGACTCTATATCCGACGGCCTTTTCTCTGCTGGATGTGGTACATAGCGTGCGGGACATGTTTCAGGCTCAGATGCGGGAAAAGCATCTGGAATGGAAGGAATTCGTGGCCGTGGACCCGGAGCTCTGCCTGGTGCTGGACCGCACCCGTTTCCTGCAGGTCCTGGTCAATCTGGTAGGCAACGCCTGCAAGTTTACCAATCGGGGGCACATAGCGCTCTCCGTTCACGTAGTGGAGGAAAAAGACAAATCCGTCCTGCTGCAATTTCGCGTGGAAGACACGGGGATCGGCATGCACGCCAAGGATATGGGAAAGCTGTTCCACGAATTTGAGCAGCTGGAGAATCACCTCAGCAAAAAACACACGGGAACCGGATTGGGACTGGCCATCTGCAAACAGATCGTTTCCGCCATGGGCGGAGAAATCTGGGCGGAAAGCGTCAAGGGAAAAGGCAGCCGTTTCTGTTTCACGATTCTCGCGCCCAAGGCCCTGCCTTCGGAGGTGCTGGCCATTTCCGACCCGGCCTCAAAGCCTCGCCCCAATGGCCAGGGTCAGAGGATTCTGGTGGTGGAGGACACGGAGATCAACGCCGAGGTCGTGGAAACGCTGCTCAACGAGGTTAACATCGTCTGCGACAAAGCCGGTGACGGGGTGGAAGCGGTGGAGCTGTGCAAAACCCACGCGCCAGATTATTACCGCCTTATTTTAATGGATATCCACATGCCTCGCATGAATGGTTACGAAGCCTCGGCGGTGCTGAAACAGGATCTGAAGATCA
Source organism: uncultured Bacillota bacterium (assembly GCA_959606705.1). Taxonomy (GTDB): domain Bacteria; phylum Bacillota; class Clostridia; order Peptostreptococcales; family Anaerovoracaceae; genus CAUHLX01. The sequence continues at coordinate 5,580 of CAUHLX010000191.1, forward strand.
GTTCCCCG
>CAUHLX010000192.1 GCA_959606705.1 uncultured Bacillota bacterium
CCCAGCATCCCGGTAATTTCCCGGATAAACTCTTGATCCACCGTCTTTCCATCCAATTTCAACGGTAAAATAATATTTTCCCAGACATTCAGCATGGGGATCAGATTATACTGCTGAAAGATAAAGCCGATTTTCCGGCGGCGAAACACGGTCAGTTCGTCGTCGGACAATTCTTCAAGGGTTTTTCCATCCACCGTCACAGTTCCCTCCGTTGGAACATCCAGACCGCCGATCAGATTCAAAAGTGTGGATTTTCCGCTGCCCGACGAACCGACAATCGCCACAAACTCTCCCTTTTCCACGGTCAGATCGACGCCGTCCAAAGCGCGCACCTGCGTTTCCCCTTCTCCGTAAATTTTCTTCAATCCCTTTGTTTCCAATATGTTCATCACGTTTCTCCCTCTTGCTGATCCGCCGGGCCCAACCCGCCGGCGTCCCGGTGACTTTCGTCCTCCGCAAAGAAATATCGTCCGCATCCCTTTCTACGGACGATATCATATTGATGTCTCAAGCCGGTTTCCACAAGCTCTCAATTTTGTGACCTTTCCTCTTTCCATAAAAATAAAGAAAAAACACTGCCCGTTCCCACTTGGGAGCGGACTTTGACATAACCGTTTTGAGCTTTCATCACTTCTCTGACCAGATATAAACCGATCCCCAGGCCAGAGCTCTCGCGGACTCCCTCCGCGCGGTAAAACCGGGTAAACACCTCGGCCTGTTCCGTTTCCGGAATACCGATCCCATCGTCCGCCACGTCGATCCGGGCAAAGAAGGGATACCCTTCCATGGAAACCGCAACCGTCCCTCCGCGAGACGTATACTTGATGGCATTATCCACCACGTTTGCCAGCGCTTCAATGGTCCATTTCCGATCAAATACGGCGATTTCATCCGTCGGCTCCACCGTCAGCCGAATTCCCTTCCGCCGGGCGTGGGGTTCGAACTGTTTCCGCACCGCCTCCAGCACGGGCCGGATCTCCTGTTTCCGCGGGCTTACCCGGATGATTCCCGTTTCCAGCCGGGATAATTTCATCAAAGCCTCAACGAAAAAATTCAGTTTTCCGATCTGCTCCCGAATTGCGGCAATCTCCGCCGCCCCCTCCGAAGGATGGCAGTCCTCCTCCGATGCCAGTCCTTCCTCCAGCAGCTGCGAATACAGTGTAATATTGGCGATGGGTGTCAGGGTTTGATGTGAAATATCCGATACCAGCTTCTGTAGACGCTCCTTTTCCTGGGAAAGCCTGACGTACGCCGTCCGGTTGTCACAGAGGTAACGCCACATGCTGCTTTCCACCGCGGAAATTTTCGATTCGTCCAGCTGCCGGTCCTGAAAGGTCCCTTCGATGGCCTCATCCAGCATTGTTTGGATGCGATCCAGCAGCCGCCGTTCCCTCCTCATGAAATAGATGACCGTGTAAATCAGCGCGGCCAGCAGGAGGACGCCCGCCATAACGGACAGCACGGCAAACAACGGATCATTCATATGGAGCAACGGGTCCTTCATATGGTTCATATGGCATCACCCGCCCAGGTATAGCCGATCCCGTATACCGTCTTGATGCACCGGGGATTCTCCCAGTGATCGCCCAGCTTATTTCTCAGCCGATTCACCGTGACTGTAAGTGCGTGCTCGTTTACAAACTCCGTGTCGCCTTGCCAAACCTGGTCTATCAATTGGTTCCGGGTGAGATTCCTCCCTCGGTGTTCGATCAGACAGCGCAGCAGCTTCTGCTCCGTTTTACTCAGCTCGAGCACCTCATCTCCGTGGAAAAACTCCATTTTATCAAAGTTAAAGTAGAATTCTCCGCTGCGAAAAACGCTCTCCGCGTCCCTTGCTTCGCGCAGCTGAACGCCGACTCTAGCCCGCAAAACCATCAAGCTGAACGGCTTGGTGATATAGTCGTTGGCGCCTAATTCCAAACCCGATACGATGTCCATCTCCATTTTATTCGCGGTGAGCAGGATGACCGGAACCCGACTTCCCATCCGAATCTCGGTCAGAAAGTCCATCCCGTTTCCATCGGGCAGATTCACGTCCAGCAGGACCAGATCCGGCGGCTGGGTCTTCATCGCCTTCCTGGCCGATTCCATCGAGTCCGCCTGCACGCAGGCGTATTCGCTTCTCAAAGCAAGCTTGATCCCGTCATTCAGATGTTTGTCATCCTCGACGATTAAAATTCGTTTCATATCCCCTTCATTCTCCCTCAAACCACATCCGCGTCTTTCGTTTCCGTCAGTTTATTTTATCATATATTACGGTGAAAACCAGAGCTTATCTCCAGTCCACAGGGACCCGGACGCGAAAGGCTGGTCCTTCTTCTTGAAAAAATTTAAAATTTCCTTGACATTTACCGGCCCGGCGCATATACTAAAGAAGTATTCAAGATGTATTAATAGTTTCACATATTTTTAGAGATTATGATCATTTGATGCGTTCCAATCAGGTGATTGTGATTTGTAAAAATATGTGATTTTTTTATTACTCGCCGGATACAAATAAAAAAAGGAGGTACCCGCTATGACGAATGGTACTGTAAAATGGTTTAACGAGGAAAAAGGATTTGGATTTATCACCGTAGATGGTGGCGAGGACGTTTTCGTTCACTTTTCTGCGATCACCGGCGATGGCTTCAAGACCCTTCGCGACGGTCAGGCCGTAAGCTTCAACATCGTAAATGGCAATCGCGGCGCGCAGGCTGCGGACGTCACCGTTCTGTAGGTTTTCCTCCAGCGGAGTTTACGATGGGGAGCAGCCCCTCAAAAAAAAACAGGATCATGAGCGTTACCGCTCATGATCCTGTTTTTTTTCGGATTACGGTGTAAGCATCGCCCTAATCCAAATGACGGTTGCGGAAGCCTCCCCCAATGACGGCGATGCTTTCCGTAATAGTTACGAAGGCCTGCGGCTCGATCTCCAGCACGATATTTCGGAGTTTTGGCGTCTCCAGCGGACTGATGGCGCACATCAGCTGCTTCTTCGGCTGTCCCGAATAGGCGCCTACCACGTCGGTCATGGTGACCCCTCGTCCGAACTCCTCCATCAGAGCCGCCGCCATTTCCTCCGCCCGTTCCGTGATCACGATCACCGTCCGTTTGGTGTTGATGCCCTCTACGATATAGTTTACCACCCGGCTGTTGATAAACAGAGTCAGAATGGTGTAAATCACCGTGTCGATGCCCAGGAACAGTCCTCCGATGCAGATGAGAACACTGTTGACGCCCAGAGAGGTGTTGCCGATGGGAATGGCAAAATACTTGAATAGAATCCGGCAGACCACATCCGTTCCGCCTCCGCTTCCGTTGCATGAGCCCGCCTCCTGCTCCGGTGAGGCAAGCTCCTCCTACGATGCAGGCCAGCACGCTGTCCGTTGGGGTTGGGAAATAGCCCGCCAGCTGAATGCCGCCGGTAAAGGCCAGCATGCCGATGGTAGAGAGGACCATGAAACTGCGGTTGACCAGGAAGTAACCCACGATCAAAACCGGAATGTTCATCAGCAGGGTCATGCGGGCCACATTCCACCCCCACAGCGCCCGGCCGAAAATAGCGATGGCGGTCAAGCCGCCTCCCAGCAGATTGATGGGCATATAGAAAAGACCTACGCCCAGGCCGCAGACGATGCCTCCCACAATCACCAGACAGCCTTGTCCAATCCAGGCTTTGACCGTTTTCCGCTGGTGCGGATGTCCCCCGCTCTTGTTGAGCTGTTCCTCCGGTTTTCTCCAGCCTTCCTTCATTTTCATCGCCGTCCTTTCAACGAACTCCTCGCTCCGCCCATTGATTTTTTCGGGGTTCCACTTACTTAAACCACTTTTCCGTTTCCTCGAGAATTTCCTCCGCTTCCTCGCGCGCTTCCTCGATTCGGCTGGAGATGCTCTCCACCAGCTCCTCTTCCTTTTCCTTAATCCCCTTCATAAACTGTTCCGTTTCCGCCTTGTCCGCCGCGATCGCTTCCGGCGACTTTCTCCGGGGGATAAACCGCCGGGCGAAGGTCCCTTTTCCCCGGCCCTTGATATAGAACACTCCGATGATGGAAAAGATTACCGCCCCGATGAAGTTTACGATTAAGTCCTTCATGGTGTCCAGCAGACCGATGTCCAGATAGCCCGGCCACTCGTGGCCGTTGATCACCACGCTTTCGATGGGCACCACCTGAGCCACGTTGACTCCCGCCGGATTCAAACTTACCGAGGCGATCTGCGTGATCCAGGTGTCCTTCTGCATGTCGGTGAGGGCGAAGCAGTCCATTCCGAACTCGAAGAATTCCCACAGGACGCCCACGGTCATGGAAAAGCAAAAGGATACCATGGCCACGAACAGCGGGGACATTTGAATGGAAAACCGCTCGCTGCGGTTCAAAATATCGATCAGAGAAAACCCGATGGCCGCCATCAGGAACCCATTCAACGTGTGAAGCATGGTGTCCCAGTGCTCGAAGCTCAGATAATACTCCTGAACCTCTCCCAGAATTTCCGCCGCGAAGATGAACAGAAGAATGATGACTTCCAGCGTGTTCGGCAGCTCGATGTGCAGCCGTTTATCGATGAACGAGGGAATCATGAACAAAATCAGGGTCAGCACACACATGAACACATTATCGTAATTGTGATTCAGGAACTGAGCGATCATCACCACGATGACCATGATCCGCAGCACCACGTAGAGCGTGGCTTTCTTTTTGTTGGAGCGAATCAGCTCCCTCGTGGATTCCCCCCGGCTTTTCTTTTTCTGTTCCGCTTTCTTTTCTTTTCTCGTTTCCTTACCCCTGCCCATTTACTCTCCCTCTCTATCCCGTACCAGTTGGGCCTTTCTTCGGTATTTCTCGGCCAGCTTCGATTCACCGCTCCGTTCATAGATCATCGCCAGCTCCTCCATGGTCTCCACATGGGAGGGGTTCCGCTTCAGCACCTGCAAAAACGCTTCCTCCGCCGAATCTTCAAGGCCTAAACGGACGTAAGCCGCACCCAGATAGTAATGCAGGGGCCACCAGTCCTGAAACTGCGATTCCAAAAAAGGCTCCAAGGCGGCGATGCCCTTCTGCCAGCGTCCTGCCAGCACTTCGTTCACACCATCTTCGATGAGCACCGGCTGCTCCAGCTGATTCAGCCGCTCCTTGACTTCCTTCCGATCTTCCGGGTTCTTGCTGCGCTTGAGAAACTCTTCAAAGGTAAAAGACGCCTTCCGATACAGTCCCATATTTAAATAAGCGTATCCCAGGAAATAATAGCTTTGTGCGAAGGAGGGATGAACCTCCGTAGTCAGCTCAAAGTATTCCATAGACTCCGCCTTGCATTTCGCCACATATTCCGCGTACTCCCGATCGTATTCTTCCTCGTCCCGTTCCTCCGCCGCCAGGTAAAGCTCCCGACAGCCCCGGGCGTAGCTGTACATGGCGTGGAGGTTGTCCGGCGCGAGGCAGAGCGCCGCCCGGAAGTGAATCACCGCTTCTTCCATGCGGTTTTCCTCCGCCAGGTCCCGGCCTTCCTTAACCATGGCGTCCACGATCTTCTCATTGAAATAGTGCCGCATATAAGCCATGTAGTTTTCGGCGTAACGGAATTTCGGGTCTACTCCGAT